>CAYFGZ010000081.1:0-15466 GCA_964342575.1 uncultured Nisaea sp.
CCCGCCATGAGGGGGAGCTCCATACCGAAATGCGTTTAGCATCCCACTAAATCTTTCTTCCACTTCTTCTCTACTGTAGCCAGCAATAGAAAAGGCCTTAAGCATTACCTCCGGCAGATGATTTCTTATTGCCCCTGATGATAGCTCCACCCCATTACAAACTATATCATATTGGTAGGCGAGAATATCTAATGGGTTCGTGTTCTCAAGCGCGTCAAGTCCCCCCTGAGGCATGGAAAACGGATTATGGGAAAATTCTATTTTTCCAGTAATCTCATCTTTTTCAAACATAGGAAAGTCGACGATCCAACAAAAACGGTAGACATTACTCTCAATAATTTCTAGGTCCTCTCCAAGTTTAACCCTTGCTTGGCCAGCCAACTTTGCTGCGTCACTAGCTTTTCCAGCAGCAAAAAAGATTGCGTCACCATCCCCCATACCTGTACGATCCTTAAGGTTTTCCATGGATTTTTGGGTTATCCGGGAAGCTATCGGTCCCCTACCTTCTCCTTCCGCCAAAATAATGTAGCCCAAACCCGGCGACCCTTCACTCTGCGCCCATGAATTCATCCGATCGCATATTGCTCGACTCCCACATCTGGGCCCAGGGATGGCACGAACAACGCCTCCATCCTCAACAGTTTTCGCAAAGATAGAAAAATCACTATTTTCAAAAATATCTGAAACATCACAAATTTCTATTGGAATTCTGAGATCAGGCTTATCTGAGCCATATTTCATCATAGCTTCTGAAAACGGGATTCTTGGAAAGGGCTGAGGAACGGACCACTGACTAAACTCTTCGAAGACCCCAGCAAGAACCGGTTCTATCTCCGTAAATACGTCTTCTTGTTCGACAAAACTCATTTCGAGGTCAAGCTGATAGAACTCACCGGGTGACCTATCAGCCCTGCTATCTTCATCTCGAAAGCAGGGAGCAATTTGAAAATAACGATCAAATCCAGACATCATAACAAGTTGCTTAAACTGCTGAGGTGCCTGCGGCAAAGCATAAAATTTTCCTGGATGCAATCTCGATGGAACTAGAAAATCTCTTGCTCCTTCGGGGGAACTCGCCGTTAGAATTGGTGTTTGAAATTCGATAAACCCTCGATCGATCATTCTTTTCCTAATAGAAGATATAACGCTCGATCTGGTCACAATATTTTGATGAATCCGCTCGCGTCTTAAATCAAGAAATCTATATCTTAATCGAATATCTTCCCCTGCATCTTCCTCAGAATTTACCTGCAGTGGCACCAATTCAGCTGACGATTGAACCTCAAAAGTATCTATGCGAAGCTCCACATCACCGGTGGTGATTCGAGAATTAATAGTTTCCTCGTCGCGGCGCAATACTTGTCCCGTTATCGTTACCACGCTTTCTACTCTTACTTTTTCCACTTTTTCAAAAGCGTCATCTTCAACGTCGACAACGCACTGCGTTATGCCAAAATGATCGCGCAGATCTAAAAATACCAGCTGGCCATGGTCTCTCCGGCGATGTATCCACCCAGAGAGACGTGCTGTATCACCAACGTTATTTAGGGTTAGCTCATTACAATTATGTGTTCTATAACGATGCATGTCTCAAACTCGTTCAAAAAAAATAGTTCTACTCAACGTGATCCCAATGAGGTTAAGTAACGCGACGGTCCTGTTGTAACAAGTAAAAATACAAAAAATTTCACTAATTTAAACCACGCGCGCAAAGACGTTCTCGTTTTACTCACAAATCACAAACGAATAAACTCTAGACAGGTGTCAGAGGCGCATTTAATTCAGAACCCGGAACTATAATTCCCCCCCGGTCGCCAATCTCAATAGTGCCATATCGTTCTTTGAAAATTTCGGGAAGAGGTCGCGCTCCTGGTATAGCAAGCCATAAACGTAATAAATGTCGTTTCTTTTCTTCCTCTTCCCAGTCCACATAATCGGTTCGGTCGTGCAACATAGTATGATTGTGGACAAATTGTATGTCGCCCGGCTGAAAATTCATTTCAAGATTGAGCTTTCGGTCATTCGCCAGGGAATCAAATAGATCAAGTGCCTCGAGCCGCTGACCCTTGATGACAGGGACCCCATCGAATCGCTGAGCAGAATTTATATAACGTCGAGCATA
Source organism: uncultured Nisaea sp. (assembly GCA_964342575.1). GTDB lineage: Bacteria > Pseudomonadota > Alphaproteobacteria > Thalassobaculales > Thalassobaculaceae. Next base: position 2,123 of record CAYFGZ010000081.1, read on the forward strand.
AATAACCGAAAGGTATCCTTTGTAAAAATTAAAAACAGGAATTTCGAAAAACGGCTTCTTACCCTCGGGAATCTCTCCTCTACGATCTGTAGCAAATGGTTCAAACAACAACCTCAGAAGGTCTGGTCGGCGCTTGTACATTTCATTATATATGGTCATCGAACTAACGAGGGCCGATGCCCCCCCGGCCTTCGCCGCCTTCAGACATAAAAGAGCAACCATATCACAAGAATCTGTATGAAATAGTTGCCGTTCACGCGTCTGATATATCCGAGCATTGGTATCATTTACGGCGTCCCGCCCTAGGTCGCGAACATGTCCTAAGACATGCCCCTTTCCATTTTGAGAACGAGCGCTACCAAGATGTGTTCCAATGCCAAAATAAGCTGTAGCCGCCTGTTTAATAGACCAGCGATCCACAGGAAGGCCGCGCAACAACGCAAATCCTCTTCCATGTATCACTTCGTCGGAAATGAGCCGCAGCCGCTCTCCTAGCTTGGGTAACGGGAAATCCTTGCTGGTCAGCGAGGCTATATCCTTGTTTTCAGCCAATACAAGGGCTTCACTTATCTCTTTTACTTCATTTTTTGATGCGGTATGGATCCACTCGTCAGTCGAACTCATTTCAGAACCGTACCATGCTTGGGCACCATCAATCATCTCTGGTAATTTTAATTCCATCCTAAATTTCCTAAATTTCCTAAAATCCAAATATTTTAGTTTATTATCTAATTGATTTAATCAGGTAACCCCGCTTGATTCATCAGCTGAAACCAGGTCGGGCCATATATCACATTGTAATCAATATTCCCTCTTACTACCGCAGATAGACTAAACTTTGGATGTAATTTTAGCAAATTAGTAGCCGCTGCCTTCGCCTCCGACATCTTTCCAAGGGATCCAAGAATAAATATCCTCATAAGATTTGAAGGTATAGATGCTGGACGAATAGCCAACACGTCAGATAACGTTTCCAAAGCGGCCTCCGGTTGCCGGGCATTATATTGCAGTTGTGCAAGTTCCTGTAACAAGCCCGCAGTATGGAGTGGGTTTAACCGTAGGCTCTGTTGCATAAACGGCAACGCTTTCTTATATTTTTGTTGCTTGGCTAATGCAACAGCCCAATCCCAGTTTGCAACAAATGAGTTGTCCCCAATACTTGCTGCTTTGCGCTTGAACTCATATGACTTGTTGCGTTTCCCACTAAGTTCCAAAAAGTCGGATTTTACTGAATACGCTCTAGAATCTTCGGGCTTCACCGCTATTGCTTGACTGGAATAAAATAGCCCTTGGGTAATAATTTCTTTCCTCCGAATTGCATTAAAGTATTCAGATTCAAGGTCGAATACAACACGATACGTTGCAGCTATTTCCAAAAGAATTTCATAGGCTCTAGAACCATCCTCATACATTTTTTCTAAGGCTCTAAGGCTCTCGAATACCCTCTTAGGATCACGACTGAGTCTGTTAGAAGAATAGTTAGAGAGTTTCAACCACAGAGAATTATCATTGTTTGATAAAAGAGTTCCCAGCGCTTGCCCCTTTCTCTCTATATCAACCCCGATGGCGCCATAAATTTTTCCCATTATCAGCGGCCTAAATTCAAAAATATTTGATTTAGATTTGTCAAAACTATCAGCTATGATCCTTTCCCCAGAGAGAGAGTCAATAACAGTGAGAAAGAAACGGTAACCATTATCCCACCTCTCTAATGAACCGCTTATTATATAGCGAACGCCCAATCGCTCTGCTGTCTCTTTCACACGCAAACTTAGACCGCTAAGTTTATTACTACTTAGATTTGAAATAACAAAAAACAATTTTTCTTGCGCCAGCTCATTGTAGATATTCGTGGTTAAACTATTAGCAATAAGTTTATCGCTAGATATTTCAGTGACTGCCTGAAAGGGTAGAACTACAACAGACGGTTTAGCTGGCAAAGGGAGAACAAAATTATTTATATCGGCCGCATCAACTGGAAATTCTGCTTTCCTTGAAAGATATGAATAAATAATTGCCAATATCAGCATTAATAGTCCTATGGCACTAAATAATGTCAGAATAGACAACGATCCTTTCCATTCACGGAAGAACACTTTGCCAGCCCCTCACTTCTAGATAAACTCAATAATCAGTCTATCAACGACTGATATACAAGAATCCGCAATTCACGTCTCACAGGGTAGGAAGAAGAAGGAATTAACTGAGTCATAAAGATCACAGATAGCTCTTCGCTTCTGTCAATCCAAAATGCTGTGCTGGCCATACCACCCCAAGTAAACTCCCCTTCCGAACTCAAAATTTGAGCCTTGACAGGATCAAGTAACACCGCACCTCCGAGGCCAAACCCTATGCCAGCCATGGGCATCTCACTGAATGTAACTTGGCCCATGGATGCCATATCGCCTGGCAAATGATTCATCAACATCAAGTCCACTGTTTTTCGTCCCAATACTCTCTCACTTTCGTAAACTCCACCCAGTCTTATCATCTCAATAAACTTTAAATAATCGGCGGTCGACGAAAGTAGTCCTCCCCCCCCTGAATGCATGTTAACGGGGCGACAAAACCTACTATTTTGTCCATCCTCCAACTTTTTTAATGGATCGCTATTGGTTCTCGTATACAGCGAACAGAATTTTTCGATCTGATGTTCCGGTAGTGCAAAGAACGTACTTTTCATTTTAAGAGGGCCAAAAATCCGTTCTTGAAAGACTGCCTCCAGCGACTGCCCTGCTACAATTTCAATTACCCGACCCAACACATCAGTGGAAACCCCATACCTCCATTCAGTACCTGGCTGAAAACACAATGGGATACCATCAAGCCGCTTAACCATTACATCCAATTTCTCCTCGAGATTTCCAAAGTCAACTTTTGCACCCCGCATAGCCCGACCCACGGGGCTGGGGTCGAAGGCACCGTAGGTTAGACCAGACGTATGCGTCATGAGCTGGCGAATCGTTATGGGGCTTTCTTGCGGAACTAAGGTCATCGCTCCGAACTCTCCAGACTTGTATACTTGGCAATTTGCAAACTCGGGCAAATACCAACTTAATTGATCATCTAGCATCAATGAGCCTTCCTCAAAAAGGGACATAGCTGCCACCGTAGTCACTAATTTACTCATTGAATAAATTCGATATATCCCGTCCCCTATAGCCTGGGATTTTTTTTCGATGTCTCGGAGACCATATAACTTAGAATAAGCGATCTGGCCTCGCCTCAAGACAACGACTTGTGCAAAAGGCAACTTCCCCTCATCGATATAACTCTCTAGCCAGGGAGTAATCCGTGACAATCGCTCTGAAGAAAAACCCAGTGCTTTGGGTTCTTGTTGATGAAACGGAAAATTGGCTCCCATGAAATTGTTTCCCAAAAGGTTAAAGACAAAAATTACGTCATCGACAAACAGTTATTATTTAAGTTGTCTTCTGTCACTAATATAGCGAACTGATGATGCAACCTTGCCATTACCTTAGCATTAACTTGCGTAGTTTAACACAAGGTTGATTTAAAGATTTATCCCGCACGCCTTACTTGCATTTTCAAAGATGAGGATTATTTTTCTGATATCATTTAGTTAGATGGAGTACCCTTTGAACACAACAAGGAGCCTAACTGAGATTCTGCCAATGTTGAGAACGAATGAAAAAATCGTACAAAGATGATAGTTTTGGGTCAAGAATAGCTAATGCCGCAAAGGCACGCCAGGCAGTATTAGCTCGTATAAAAGCACAGCCTGGTCCAGGTGACCCAGAATTCGACAAAATAAAGGAGGAACGGCAGGCTGCCATAACAGCTCGCAATGCACGGCTTGCCGACAGGAAAGCGGAAATAGAGAAAAAATTGGCCAGAGAAAAAACAGAGAGAGAGGCCCGTCTCGTAGCGAAGCAGCAAGCAGAAAAGAAAATAGCAGACGAAGCTGTGGAACTACTAGCTGCACAAAAGGCTGCGCGTGATGCCCGCTATGCTGCTAGAAAGGCACGCAAAGGAAAAAAATCGAGGGGCAAATAATCCATTTTCAAATCCAAACGGCTCGCTCACCGAAATACTTCGAACAAAAAAGACAAACGTAGACGGTCTAATTTAGAAACAAAGGAACCAAAATCTATCCGCGATCCGCACTCGAAGCCCCAGACCCCAAAGGAGATCCATTTCTCCACGTATTAGAGCTTTTGCAACGCGAACAGATTCTTTCCCCCGCCCACTGGCTTTGGAATGTAGTCTCGCAACGCAAACAACGACGAGTTTTTGGCACGTCTGTCCGCGGTTCGTCCATTGGCATTTCGTTAGCTGTAGTCGTAGACATAATTCTTCCTCTAAAAGTGATCAAACACCCTGCCAAGCTAGTTGCCCACAAACCGAGTCTCAAACAAACCCGCGCGCCGGGTCCAGTATCACAACTGGAAATAACGACCGTCACCGGATTCTGCTATTATAAACAAAATAGACTGTCATCTATTCCGATTTTTGAGGTTCCCATCAATAACTGAAGCAACTTAACTCCGTGAAACGGGCGGCACCTTTACACATAAATACGATTCGATCAAATGGATTATAACATTCAAGTAAAAAAAGTTAACGAAAGCAAATTTTTCTAGAAACCTATAATCTATTCTTTTAGATATTTTAAAACCTCCGCAATATCTCATATATTTCGCTATTTAGAACAAAAAATCAGAGCCCGTTGTTATTTTTCCGACTAATCGCCCTGACCAATTGCGCACATTATCTATTTCTGACTTTCTTATGCGATCTATACTTTCCGAATCAAGAACACCTAACTGCTCTAAAATAGACAACATAACTACCGACGCCGCTCGACCCGCCCCATCATCGATCTTTACACAAATACCCAAGCCCAATGACCTAATAGCTGCAGTGTAGACCCCTTCAGCACCACCCTTGATAACTGCTTTATCGGATAATTCTGCTTGAGCCAAACTATTAAAAGTCTTCGTACCGCCTATCATTAGGGGATTTTGCGCGCAGGCTTTCAAAATTTGAACACTAGCCTCTTGTCGGGGAGCATGCAGATGAACAGGATCTGCCAATTTAGCCATTGCCAAGGCCACCGCCCTTATAGGGATCCCAAAAACTGGTATACCACAGCCATCCGTCCCCTTAGCACTGCCGGAGAGATCAACCTCGCTGAGTTCCTCTATTACTTTGATTATTTGAACCTGGACAGGATGGTCGGGAGCGCTATATCCCTCTAGCGAATAGCGTTTATGGAGTGCGGTAGTTAACATTCCAGCATGTTTGCCTGAACAATTATTGTGAACAGCGCTAGGATTTATATTTTCTTTTATCATCATCTCGCTTGTAAATCGATTAGAAGGTAATTGGGGACCACATTCCAGGTGCCCATCACACAACCCCATCCGTCCCAACCAATTCGATATTGGTTCGGTATGAATTAATTCTCCAGAGTGTGACGCGCAAGCCAATGCAGTCTCAGTAGCTTTCATATTGAAGGCTTCGGCAGCTCCTGATTCGACTACTGATATAGTTTGGAGCGGTTTTATTGCGGATCTGGGGTAAATCGCTCTATTCAGATCCCCCCAACTTTTTAATATACCGCCCTTAGAATCAGAGATCACTGCGACACCTCGATGGATACTTTCAATCATACCGCCTCTTGTCACTTCTACTGCGATAGGCGCTTCAGGTGATTTTGAAAAGGACACTTTATGAGTTATTTCCAATACATTCAGATCATCCATCTCTATTATTTCCCACTTTTTAATGTTTATTTAGAAACCAAACTTGCCTTCAAGGGGTTATTTGTGCAACACCACTCTTATGAGAGGGTATTTCGGTATTGGTGTTGAAGGAATTAGCAAAGCGAGTAATTTGGGAGCCGTTACTCGCACTGCTCACGCTTTTGGAGCCAGTTTTATCTTCTCGGTTTCCAAATCGATAAACCTCAATCAAGTGGGTTCGGTCGATACTTCCAATGCTACTAAAAACATGCCCTTCTATGCATTTGATAGCCCCGAAGACCTACTTTTACCGAAAGGATGCAAACTGGTAGGAGTAGAGCTTACTGACGAGGCCATAGAACTTCCAAGTTTTCATCATCCCCGATGCGCTGCATACATACTTGGACCTGAGCGAGGGATATTGTCGTCTCCTATGCTACAGTGCTGCGACCACATCGTTAGGATACCGACAAAATTTTCAATAAACGTTGGTTTAGCGGGTGCACTTGTCATGTACGATAGATTATTAAGCATGGGCAGGTTTGCGCCCCGCCCTCAAAGACCTGGGGGTCCAACAGAACCTATGCCTTTGCCTGTATTTGGATCACCCGCTTGGGTTAGAAAAAAAACAAAAATCCCAAGGACCATTCCCAAAAATAAGGTTTAAATCCCAACAGTATCTTTTAAGACGTACACTGGTTTACAATTATGAAAACTTTCGCAAGCATATTTTCTGAAGATGAAGAAGAAGAACGGATTGCTAAGAGAATAGCTAGGACGGGTCTTTGTTCAAGAAGAAAAGCCGAAAAACTGATCGTTACAGGAAAGGTAGCTATTGACGGAATAACAATTTCAAGCCCCGCAATAAAGGTCAAACAGACGACTAACATTCTAGTTGACGGGAAAAGTCTCCCAATCAAAGAGCCCGCCCGATTATGGCGATACCATAAGCGAAAAGGACAAATAACCTCTACCGAAGATGCTGAAGGTCGTGCCACGATTTTTGATAATCTACCCAACCATTTGCCAAGGGTAATTTCAGTAGGAAGGTTAGATTTTGATTCGGAGGGTTTGCTGCTTCTCACTAACGATGGAGAACTTGCCCGTCTAATGGAACTTCCGTCTACCAGTTGGGTACGACGATATAGAGTTCGAGTGTATGGCAGACCACAAATCCAGCAACTTGAGGAATTAAAGACAGGAAAAGTAATAAAAGGTGTCCGATATCGACCAATAGATGTACAACTGGATAAACAAGTTGGCAGTAACGCGTGGCTAACTGTTGGGCTCAGTGAAGGAAAAAATAGAGAGATAAAAAAATTAATGGAATCAATTGAACTAAAGGTAAATCGACTAATACGAACAGCTTACGGCCCATTTCAACTGGGGAAGTTAGCAACCGGAAAAATTGAAGAAATAAAACACAATACTCTTAAAGAGCAGCTGGGAATTTCTAACGGGAAAACCATCCAGAACGCAAAACGTACCTTACCAAGAATCGGAAAAAATTTGATACCCAATGCGAATAATATCAGGAAGTCATCGAGGCACTAGATTACTATCGCCAAAAAAAACATTTATCAGGCCTACTAGCGATAGAGTAAAGGAAGCCTTATTCAATATACTTGAAAACTCTACATTTTCTGGTTCTTATAAAGAGAAACTTGTAGTAGACGCTTTTGCGGGAAGTGGTGCAATAGGATTAGAGGCATTATCGAGAGGCGCTCAAAAAATTGTCTTTATAGAAAATAATATAGCAACTATACGTGCACTAAATGGCAACATCAAGAAACTTAGGGCCGAAAATTCAACACAAATCGCTAAAGCAGACGCCAGTCAAATTTCCTTATCTACATCAGAGCCAGCAGGCCTAATATTCATGGATCCACCCTATAATAGTCGATTAGGGCGTGAGTGTATCAGTAATTTAAATAAGAACGGTTGGGTAGATAAGAGAACACTGGTCGTGTTAGAACAAAGCACCAAAGCATCATCTGATATGCCGATGTGGCTAAAGTGTCTTCAGCAGAATAAATATGGAGCCACCTGTCTCTCGTTTTTCAAATTAGGCTGACTAGGAAGCTGTTCTAGCACAAAAATCTCATTTCTGGCTTGATAACCAATCCTCGATCAAACGTCGTGCTATTGAGTCTGTTCGCGGCAGAGATTTTTCAAGGTTTTCGAAATTTCGAAGTTGCTCGCTTGTAAACCACTGCACGTCCTCCACCTCGCCATCGTTGCGGTAAATAGACGTAGATCTGGCTCTGGCATAAAATCCCAACATTATTGATGCGGGAAATGGCCACGGTTGAGAAGAATGATATTTAACGTCCCCCACTTCTATGTTGGCTTCTTCATATACCTCACGTGCCACGGCTTCTTCTAGACTTTCGCCTGGTTCCAAAAAACCCGCAAGCGTCGAATACATGCCAGCCTTCCATATTCTCTGACGTCCCAATAGGACCCGATCACCATCATGAACCAACATTATTACAGCAGGATCTGTGCGTGGGAAAAACGGCTGACCGCAGCTTGGTGAAACGCAATCGATTTGATGCCCCGCCTTGGAAATTCTAGTCTCACTTCCACAAACTCCACAGTATTTATTTTTCTGGTGCCAATACAATACTGCTCTATTATAAGCTAAAATACAGGCGTCAAACCGCTCTAGAATTGGACCAACTTCGCGCAAATCTCTATAGTTAGCTCCTTCAGGAAGATAGTCCTTAGCATCTTCCTCGGCAAAATTCGAAAGATCCAAGCCTATATAGTATTTTCCTTCTTTCTGACCCAGAAACACTGCACTACTTGCAGATTCAATAGTTTCTTGGAGCATAGAAAATTCTATAAAAGCCACGCAAGGCCTACCTGTCACCGGCTCGGAAATCATAGATTTAGATTTCCATGATGCTAAAACCTTAGTGTTAGACATAGATTTAATTTTTTTAAGCCAGTCATCATTTCCCCTAATTTCAGCTGTTCTATCAATCCCACTGAATCCATAGGGGTTAGCATTACGTTCTATAAGATGAAAAGGATAAAGGTCAGACATAAGGATTATTATACATCTCAATATCGCTGCCAGCAATCTGCCACAATATCATTTTAGATCACCACTACGGTAAAAAATAATGAAGTAAAACTTTAACTATGTTTACTGTCATTATAGATTTAACTAAAAAGAAAGCTAAGAAATACCAACCGAAATTTTAAATAGGTTGTTGGTTAACTGCGAGGGTGAGCTATATGCGAGGCGTTCTTGTAAAAGAGTATACAAACTTCAAAAACTTGACTTTGGAAGAGTGCCCGGCACCAAAACTGATAAAAAAGGGCGTCAGAATAAAAATTCAAGCCGCGGGTGTTAGTTTTGCAACTAGCCTAGTTGTGGCGGGAAAATATCAAAGAAAGCCGCCATTACCATTCATCCCAGGAACAGAGTGCTCCGGCTATGTAATCGAAGTCGGGGAAGAGGTAACCGGGATAAAAGATGGCGATAGGGTTTGTGCTGTTCTCGACTGGGGAGGGCAAGCTGAGGAAGCCGTTGCCCATGCCGCAAATGTTTTTCGTATCCCAGAAACTCTCCAATTTAATCAGGCGATATGTTTTACCAATTCATATCTTACATCCTACGCTGCCCTAATTTGGCCACATCTACTGCAAGTTAGAGAAGGTCAACACATTCTAATTCATGGTGCCGCAGGCGGTGTAGGGATAGCTGCTATTGAAATAGCTAAAATAAAAGGTGCACAAATTATCGCTACCGTGGGGTCAGAGGAAAAGGAAAAAATAGCTCAAGAACATGGTGCAGATTATATTATAAATTATCGTCACGGGGGATTTCGGGCTGAAGTATTGGAGATAACAGAGGGCCGTGGGGTCAACATTGTTTATGACCCGGTTGGCGGGGAAGTGTTTTCTGAGTCTTTGCGATGTATAGCGCCAGAGGGAAAAATAATGCCAGTAGGCTTTGCTGCAGGAACCATCCAACAAATTCCAGCAAATATTCTATTGGTGAAAAACATAACAGTAACAGGGCTAAATCTTGGTTATTATTTCGGATGGAGTCCCATCGATATGAGGGAACACTTTGCAGTGCAGATGAACGACAGCATGAAAGAACTCTTTAGCTGGTTCACATCAAGTAAACTAAAGCCTCGGGTAAGTCACTCATTTCGTCTAGAGCAATTCCAGGAGGCAATGGAAACAGTTCTTTCACGGCGAGCTCAAGGAAGAGTAGCTCTGGTAATGGATCAAGAAGCCAAGCGTCTAGAAAATAATTCCAATTAAGATAGAAGATAATTAAAATGCAACCAGCACTTTTTCAAAAAATAAAAATGCGGAGTCTAACTCTTCCCAACCGAATCATAGTAGCCCCAATGTGTCAATATAGTGCTTCCAATGGATCCCCAACCGACTGGCATCTCATACACTTAGGTCAATTGGCTCAATCCGGTGCCGGTTTATTAATTATTGAAGCTACAGCAGTCGAGCCAAGGGGTCGAATTACCCACGGTTGTCTCGGTTTATATGACCGAGAGACTGAAGAAAATATGTCAAGGCTGTTAAAAGTATGCAGAAAATTTGGAAATACCCCCATAGCAATCCAACTAGGGCACGCTGGCAGAAAGGCCTCAGCACATCCGCCGCATAGAGGCGGCAACCCGCTGTCATCTGATGAGGACTGTTGGGAAACAATAGGCCCTTCGACTGCTCCCTTTAGTAATGAATGGCCTCAACCAACAAGCTTGACTCCAAGTATGATGGAGGACGTAATTACAGCTCACATTCAAGCCACAGAACGGTGCGAGCGTATTGGTTTCGATGCAATAGAACTGCATGGCGCGCACGGTTATCTGATTAGTTCGTTTTTATCGCCAATTGCTAACCGTCGAACAGACCAATATGGAGGCGACATCTATAATAGAATGAAATTTCCGTTAGAGGTTTTTTCGGCTATGCGCACTGCCTGGCCCGAACAAAAGCCGCTTGGAGTACGATTTAATGGAACAGACTGGGATGATCGTGGATTAACAACAAAAGAAGCACTGATTTTTGCCACAGCACTAAAGGAACGCGGCTGTGATTTTTTTGATATTTCAGGGGGCGGAAATAGCACATCACGCCCCAATGTTGGCCCCGCGTACCAAGCGCACCTCGCTGGCGCTGTGAAAGCAGCTACAAACATCCCAACGATGGCCGTTGGGATGATAAGAGATCCAAATCTGGCCGAAAAGTTAATTAGGGAAGGCTCCTGTGACATGGTTGCCCTAGCAAGAGGTTTACTTTACGAACCTCGGTGGGCCTGGCGTGCAGCGCACGAGTTAGGTGCCGAAGTCTTTTACCCTGAACAATATAAACGTGCTGATCCTAGTCTCTGGCCTGAAGCGTTTCCAGAAATCACAAGCCACAAAATAACAGAGCAAAGCTGGGAAGTTGGTCCCGCACCTCACATAATGGTTCCAAAACATCGAAAATAGCTTTCATAGAAAAAAAATTTGTTGAAAGCTCTACTAGAGAAGCGTACTGAAAAGAGTAATCAACTTGGCGTCAAATATGGAAGATAACAAAGTTGTATTCGTTGCCACGACCTTTGCTTATTTTGGCAAGGCCAAAAATGGTGACTTAATTATGTAGAAACGGAACTGCTTTGCCACTAATTCATCTAATTATTCTAGCTTTAATACAAGGCCTAACCGAGTTTCTCCCCATCTCTTCATCTGGACACCTTATATTAATTCCCAATCTACTAAAGTGGCCTGACCAAGGGATAATCATCGACGTAGCTGTTCATGCTGGCTCGTTAATCGCCGTTCTCATCTATCTCTGGAAAGATATTGGAACTATGTTTATAGAACTAAAAAGCTTTAGAAAGCCTTCAGAGAACCTCAATCATCCTATGATATTCCTTATATTTATTGCTTCGGTACCCGTGATGATATCTGGGTTAATAATTTCCCTAACACTGGATGACTTGAGTAGGAACATAGAACTTATCGGATGGGCCACACTCGTTTTCGGAATTCTTTTAGGTGTTTCAGATAGATATGGAATGACTCTAAGTGGCATAAAACACATGAAGTATGGGGATGCGATAGTAATAGGCTTTGGGCAAACTCTGGCACTAATTCCAGGTGCTAGCCGAGCAGGCGTGTGTATAACGGCAGCACGCTTTCTCGGCTTTGAACGCTCGGCAGCTGCCCGTTTTTCGCTTCTACTAGCCATCCCTGCAATACTTGGAGCTAGTACTTTAAAGGGAACGGAAATTTTAATATCGAAAGATATTACTCTGGGTCAAGAGTTTCTAATAGCCATGGGAATTTCATTCTGCGCAGCTCTCGCCTCGATTTCTATTATGATGGCTTGGCTCAACAAAGCCGGCTTCACCCCCTTTGTAATATATCGAATTCTTCTTGGCTCTGGATTACTTTTATGGTGCTACCTATAATCTATTAGGTGATCCTATATTGGTTATAACGACCACCCGGTCTAAATCGATCCAAATATTTGGGCAAGACTACTTCACAAGATACCGGCGAAATACCTAGGTCCTTTAACGTTAAGGCATCATCCGAAACTATATTATCATTTTTAAGTAACTCCACCTGATCCCGTGTTAATGGTGGTTTTGGAATCTTCTCTAAAAAACCAGCCTGTATATTAGCCATCCAGAAAGGGACGTTAATAAACCTTATACGTCTCTGAATATGAAGTGACAGAAGCTGTAATAGCTCCCTAAAACTGTAAATAGATGGACCACCAAGTTCAAAAGTTTTTCCCTTAAATTCCTTTTGACTTAGGGCTGTCACGGCCGCCTGCGCCACATTGTGAACGTAAACTGGCTGAAATAATGTTTTACCACCACCTATTAAGGGCACGACAGGAGAGTAAGTTGCAAGATTAGCAAAACGGTTGAAGAAATTGTCGTCAGGCCCAAAAACTATACTGGGTCTCAAAATAATCGTATCCTCAAACTCGTTTTTTACGCATTCTTCACCGAGAGCTTTTGAGGCCGCGTACTTGGACCGAGAATTAATCTCTGCACCAATCGCTGAAACATGAACAAGCGCCTCTAACCCCGACTCTCGGGCCAGCTTGCCAATCATTTTGGGGGCATTCGATTGGACAGCCTCAAATGTATTTTTTCCGGACTCGAAGAGTATTCCCACAAGCGAAACAGCCAGATCTGCATTACTGATCAATTTAGCCATATGATCGAAACTGGTCACATCTACCCTCACCAATTCGATTTGCCCAACATTACCCATCGATTTTAGGAATTTTGCGTTTTCAACATCGCGACAACCTACAACCACCCTAGCTCCATTTTTGGCTAACTCGCGCACTATGTTTCGCCCTATAAAACCTGCGCCCCCCAACACTGCAACAATTTTATCTTTCATCACTAACAGCCTCCGACTCAGTACTTCCAGCCTAGACTTATAATTCTATACTGTAGTAATACACTATTCTCTATTTAATTATCTCTACAAAAGAAGATAAAATCAAATAGACGACTAGGATAATTAGAATATCTGGTTTATATCAAAATAACAATTTTCGTATGTAGACTATTGTTTTCTTATGCCCAGGTGGCGGAATTGGTAGACGCGCTGGCTTCAGGTGCCAGTGGCCGCAA
>CAYFGZ010000082.1:0-15278 GCA_964342575.1 uncultured Nisaea sp.
TTTTAAATATTAATAAATTAAATTTAAATTTTGAGTTAGACGGGCCGGACGACGCGGAAGTTCTGACGTTTGTTCATGGCCAGGCCTTTGATCTAAAATCTTGGTCGCGACAAGTGTCTGCTTTGAAGTCACGGTTCAAAGTTCTTTGTATAGACTTGCGGGGGCACGGCGGGACTGAGCTTGGAGCCCTTGCACATGATTTGAGAATGCATCACTTGGCCAATGATATAATTGGGCTTTGGGATGCGCTTAATATAAAAAGTGCTCATTATATAGGAAAGTCCCTTGGTGGAATGATTGGGTTTGAGTTGGCTTTGAAGAATCGTTCTAGGTTAAACAGCTTAGTTCTTACCGCTACCCAGGGAAAAATGCCTGAAGGAAGTTTGGAGCGAATGCGGGGTTATGTTAGGCGGTACAAGCAGTCGGAATTTGGTATGAGTCTAGCGGCTGAGCAATTGCTAGCCCGTTATTTGCCAGAGGATTATAGCAGAAGAGATCCAGAGGGATTTAACTTGTTAAAGGAGGGGATAAATTCTCTAACTGTGGAATCCTACGAATATACATCTGAAGCGATTAATGCAATGGATTACGATAGTCAACTTGACAGTATAGATCTTCCTACAATGGTAATAGCAGGCGAACTGGATGTTCCAACGTCACCATCTCGGATGACTATGTATCGTGATAGAATTAGAGGAGCAAAGTGGGGAATTGTTGAGGGAGCAGCGCATCTCCCCAATTTTGAAAATCCAAAGGCTTTTAATAGATTACTAATCAAATTTATCGAGGGGCTATAGGAGAATGAGTTGGTTAAACCATCTGATGTACAACTAATATTTGCGAGGGAGGATGATGCGCAAAATTCCAATTTTTCAAGTAGATGCGTTCACAGATAAAATATTTTCCGGAAACCCAGCTGCGGTCTGCCCCGTTTTAGACGAATTATCTGAAAGTGAAATGCTGAGCGTAGCCGCTGAAAATAATTTATCCGAAACAGCGTTTGTAGACATAAAGGAAGAACCTTATAATATCCGTTGGTTTACACCTACGACTGAGGTTGATCTTTGTGGGCACGCTACGCTCGCTACAGCTCGGATTCTTTTTGATCAATATTTACCAAAGCAAACTTCAGAGATTCGTTTTTCATCAAAAAGTGGTGAGTTATTAGCTATTAAAGACGACCAGATAATTTTTCTAAACTTTCCAGCTGACTGGCCTGTCGTGTCGAAAGATGGTGAAATAGTTGCCGAGGCCATAGGCTCATTGCCAGAAGGTGTTTTCAGGGGGGAAAAAGATTATCTTGTCAAATTAGGTTGTGAACGAGACGTGACAGAGCTTAAGCCAAGTTTTGAGAAATTAGGAAAACTGAATGCTCGAGGCCTGATTGCTACGGCAAAGGGAACAAATGTCGATTTTGTCTCCAGGTTTTTCGCTCCGCAGGTCGGCATCGACGAGGACCCGGTGACAGGCTCGGCCCATACATTGTTGACACCATTTTGGTCAAAAATTTTGGGTAAAAATGAGTTTTCCGCCCGACAATTATCAAAGAGAGGCGGGTATTTGGAGTGTGCTCTTGTCGATGATAGAGTTCTAATTGGTGGTAAATCAGCCCGGTATCTTGATGGCTATATATATATTACTAATAGTGATGAGCCTCTCTGAAATATTCCCCGAAGACCGCCGCAAAGATCTGGGCCGAAAAAAGGAGTTGGGTGCGGACCATAGTTGTATAACAAGGCCGTTTCTGGATCAGTTGAAGTAGATGAAAAAAGATAAAAAAAATCATACTTGCATAGGCGCTCCCATGGAGCGGAAAGAAGATAGTCGTCTCCTTATAGGAAAAGGACAGTTTACCTCCGACTTTTTCCCAGAGGGGATTTGCTATGCATTTATTGTCCGATCACCATACCCGCATGCAATCATAAATAATATTGATGTTTCCAAGGCGCTGCGACAGCCAGGGGTATTCAGTGTATTAACAGGGAATGACCTAAGTTTACACGACATTAGGGCAATACCCCATAACGCGGAGTGGCAGGGTGCTCCAGACGCTGAAATTAGCTTACCAGAAGGTTTTGAAGTTTTTGCTCCAGAACATACGGTCTTGGCTACTGAACGTGCCAGATACGTGGGAGAACCGGTTGCTACAATAATTGCGGAGACGGAAGAACTTGCGGCCTCGGCTGCTGATTTTGTCGAGGTAAATTATAGTCAACTGCCTGCAGTGATAGATGCACGAGAAGCAATCAAAGAGGGGGCTCCCGAAATATGGCTTGGTCGCACGGATAATATATCATTGAATTGTAAAGTAGGAGACGAAATCGCTGCAAACCAGGCGTTTTCCAGGGCAAAGCATGTTATAAAATTTGATAGTTGGGTGCAGAGAATAACTGGAAGCCCGATGGAACCACGCGCTGTGATAGGCGAATACGACCCAAGGACTAAAAGATACACACTACGCTCAGCCTCGGGCCGTGGAGCTGTTCAGACGCGTGAAAGATTGGCTCACATGCTCAATGTACCAATCAGCCAATGCCGAGTAATCTTTGGGGATATGGGCGGCAATTTTGGCACGCGAAATGCATTTTTCCCAGAAGCGTTTTTGATACCCTGGGCCTCGAAAATTGTAGGGCGGCCTGTAAAATGGACCGCAACTCGAAGCGAATGCTTTTTGAGCGATTATCAAGGCAGAGACCTTCACGTGGAGACCGAGTTAGCGCTGGACGAAACGGGAAAATTTCTTGGATTGCGGGGCTTGAATATCTCAAATTTGGGTTCGCACGCGGCCTATTTTTGGCCGCTTCGAAAGGGGTTGTCATTAATGCAAAGTATTTACAATATACCAGCGGTCTATTTTAAAGGTTTGGCGGTGTTTACTAATACGCCTCCGACAGCGGTGTATCGGAGTGCAGGTAGACCCGAGGCGATTTACGCTATTGAACGGTTAATAGATCTAGCAGCCGAGCAATGTGGTTTTGATCGCGTCGAATTACGTCGACAGAATATGATTTCCTCGAATGCTCTGCCGTTTACGACGGCTGTTGGGGTTACATACGATAGTGGTGATTATGTTTCGGCGATGAATACAGTTCTTGTAATGGGGGATTGGAATGGATTTGAGGACCGGCGCCGTGAATCGCTAGAGCGCGGATTATGCCGGGGCCGGGCTGTCTGCAACTATATAGAGGTTACTAGTGGAATTCCCAGAGAACGCGCGGAACTTAACATACGTACTGATGGTAAAATAGAATTAATTGTAGGCACCATGAGTAGTGGCCAGGGGCATGAGACGAGCTATGCCCAAGTGGTTTCCGATTGGCTAGGCATACCTTTTGATAGTATTGTGTTTATTGCGAATGACACAGATCGTGTTTCGGTTGGTGGAGGGTCTCATTCAGGTCGATCCATGAGATTAGTTAGTATTGCTATACGCGAAGCGATTGAAGATTTAATAAACAAGGGCAAGCTTATTGCGGCCCATGTTTACAAGGTGAACCCAGAACAAATCGACTATAAAAACGGTGGTTTTTGGTTGGCGTCATCAGATTGTGTTCTAAATCTTGCGCAACTGGCCGAAGCCAGTTTGTCTCTTAATAGTATTCCAGAAGAATTGCAGGGTGGTTTCATAGGGATTGGGGATATTACGAACCATGCCGGTGGTTATCCATATGGAGCACATATGTGCGAGGTAGAGGTCGATCCTGAGACTGGAATGGTAGAGATAAAGCGGTGGACAGGTGTGGACGATGTGGGTTTAGCAGTAAATCCACTAATCCTTCATGGTCAGGCACATGGCGCAATAACCCAGGGGATCGGACAGGCCCTATTCGAATCTATGCAATATTCGAATGATGGGCAGCTATTGTCCGGATCGTTTATGGATTACACGATTCCTAGGGCCCACGACGTACCATTTTTCAAAACAATTATTTCGGAAACACCGGCCACTTCCCATCCGTTTGGTATAAGGCCAGGCGGGGAAGGAGGAACGACGCCGGCACTAGGAGTTATAATCAACGCTATTACAGATGCGTTGGCGGAACTCGGCGTAAAACACGTTGAGATGCCTGCTACTCCGGAGCGGGTTTGGCGGGCTATTCAGACCAAAGAATCGATATAAAACGATTATTATAGAACGATTGTAATGAAATGAGAAATATCCCCTATGCGTAATCTGTAACTTTAACAATGTGTTATGGTGGTTGAAGAGTTGTTAAGATTTCTGTTATGGGAGAGGTTATATGGTAGCAAATTGTGATTGGGTGGACGTAGGGGGCGGTACAAAAGCCTACTACGGTGCACCAGAAGGAGCAGGCCCACATCCGTGCATTGTAGTTTTTATTGAAGCCTTCGGAGTAAACGAACATTTTAAGAAACTGACTAAGAGATTGGTAGAAGAGGGGTTTGCGACCATTACGCCCGACATTTATGGGGGTGAAATTTATGCTTACGATGATCTAGATGGCGCCATTGGTAAGCTAAAAACAATGGATGATGATACTGTTATGGAGCAAACGAAAACCTGTCTTGATTGGTTGGAAAATCGAGCGGAAGCAGACAGTAATAGGGCAGGTGTAACAGGCTTTTGTATGGGGGGGCGGTTTACTTTTCTAGCGAATGCTCAATTAGCTAGCAGATTTAAAGGTGCGGCGGCATTCTATGGTGGTGGTATTGGTCCGATAAAGGATGGTGCAGGAAGAAGAACTTTGCTTGACCGGGTTGAAGAAATCGGAGCACCAATTCTGCTCTGGTATGGCTCCGAAGATCAATCTATATTACCTGATGAGTTGGGTAGAATTGCAGAAAAGATGGCGGAATGTAAAAAGCATTATAGTTTGACATGCTTTCCAAATGTCGGGCATGGCTTTTTTTGCGAAGATAGAGAGAGTTACGATAGATACGCTGCTGAAACTTCATTTAAAGCGACTGTTGAGTTTTTTAGAACACAGCTAGTCTAGAATAATAATGAAACCACCTGAGTAGATATCAACTCAGGTGGTTTCATTTATCCCTAGTATGTTTCTCAGTTCACGTTTGAGTACTTTACCGCTTGGGTTTTTGGGCAAACTTTCTGCAAAGATCACTTTTTTGGGCGTTTTGAAACCGGCTAGGTGTTTTCTACAGTGATTGATAATAGCATCTTCAGTAATGGATTGTTCTTTTTTGAGCGTTACTACGGCCGTTACGGCTTCTATCCATAGAGGGTCAGGAAGTGCGATCACGGCTACCTCAGAAATTTCTTGTAGTAGATAGATACACTCTTCGACTTCTCGGCTAGCCACGTTTTCGCCACCACTGTTGATCATATCTTTCTTACGGTCCACTACCGTTATATGACCTTCTTCATCCCTGGTAGCGAGGTCTCCACTATGGAACCAGCCGCCGGCGAATGCATCTTTTGATTTATGTGGGTCTTCGTAATAGCCCAACATTAGCTGGGGTGATCTATGAACAATTTCTCCAACCTCTCCTGGTTTAACGTCCTGCATATTTTCGTTTACCACTCTAGTCTCTACGTTAATTGCTGCCACACCAGCTGAGCCGGCTTTCCGAATTTGGTCTTCTGGGTAGAGGACAGTTGCAAGTGGGGCGATTTCGGTTTGTCCATAAAGATTCCAAAGGCGTAGCCTGGGAAGACGTTGCTGAAGTTCATTTAATATTTCTACTGGCATTATGGAAGCACCATAGTAACCTTTTTCGAGCCTAGTGAAATCGATGCTTCCGAACATTGGGGACCGTAATAGAGAAATCCAAACGGAGGGAGGGGCAAAAAAAGAAGTTATACCATGTGTTTCCAGCAGTGGTAAAACATTATGAGGACTAGCATCTTGGGTTATTATGTTTGTCATTCCTAAATAAACAGCTGGCCCTAAAAATGCATCTAGCTGCGCACAGTGATATAGAGGAAGTGCATGCAACATTACATCTTTCGCATGCATCTCACCATCAATTATACAACTCATATATTGCCACATAATTGCGCCATGAGTGAGCATTGCACCCTTTGGCAATGCTTCTGTGCCACTAGTAAAAACGATTTGAGCCAGTAAGCGATCGTGTAAGTCGATGTCGATAGGAGACGGGTCCCCTGTCTGCATCTCGTCGAGGTTTAGATCCGTACCTCTTCTCGATACAGAGTGTTCTCCGGGAATCCCGATTGTAAATTCAATCGAGCTCTCCTTTAGTCGAGCGTCCATGCCAACTTCAAACGATTCTGGGCCCAGGGCCAAAACTTTTGCTTTGGAACTTCTAAGTATGAATCCAATTTCATCGGCATTGAGCATAAAGTTTACTGGCACAAGGACTGCGCCAATCCTTGCTAACGCGAAACGAAGCGCGGCAAACCCATGAGAGTTTCGAGCTACCACCGCCACCTTATCGCCCACTTTCAAACCTTTTGAAATTAAGTGGCGTGCGATTTGATTGCAAATGGCGTCAAACTGCTGGTAACTCCACTTGGTTTTTCCGCATTGAATGGCAAGTTTAGTTGGCTGGCGGGAGGCGGTACGCCGTAAAACGTCCCCTATCGTATGTTGTCTAGCCAAATGGATTTCTCTTTCTAGACTGCTTTGCACGCGCTATTCTCCTGTAATTTTTTTATTAAAAAAGTAAAGTCTATGACAGCAGCTGGGAAGTTATTTATGAATATTCTACTTTTCAAGTGATGGCTAATATTTCTAGATATATACAAAAAGTGTCCACGTTTGATAACTTGATATAATAGAGTTAGGTGATGAGTAAAAAGAAGAATATATTATTTATTATGGCAGACCAGCTTAGGTTCGACTTTCTTGGTTGCACTGGGCACCCCTCCATAAAGACTCCTAATATCGATTGGCTAGCGCAGCAGGGTGTGAATTTTACAAATGCGTATTGTCAATCAGCCGTGTGCGGGCCTTCAAGAATGTCGTTTTATACGGGACGTTATATGTTCACTCATGGGGGAACATATAACAATATTCCCATTAGGGTGGACGAAAGAACAATGGGAGATCACCTGCGCCCGCTTGGTTATCGTGTGGGGCTGGTTGGAAAAACGCATTTTCGACGAGACGTAGATGGAATGGAAAAGCTCGGCATTTCGCCCGAAAGTGATTTAGGGCTTTTGGTTAGTGAAAGTGGTTTTGAGCCATGGGAGCGTGATGATGGATTGCATCCAGATCAAAGCGTTGATCCAGATCTCCCCTACAATAGGTATCTTCGTGAAAAAGGATACGATGGAGAAAATCCATGGCACTCGGTAGCAAATTCCGCGGAAAATGAGCATGGCGAGATACTTTCAGGTTGGTCAATGAGAAATGTTAACCGACCCGCGAGAGTAGATCAACTGCATTCAGAGACCGCCTATATGACGGATAGAGCCATAGAAGTAATTGAAAAGTTGGACCATCAACCATGGTGTATGCATTTGTCGTACATCAAACCTCATTGGCCTTACATGGCCCCCTCACCGTATAATGCGATGTATTCAAAAATGGATGTTTTACCCGCAATCCGAGACTTGATGGAGTTGGAGCAGCGTCACCCAGTTGTAGAAGCGTTTGCTCAGCACGAGGAAAGCATTAATTTCAGTAGGCAGGATTGTAGGGAGACAGTTATTCCCGCATATATGGGTTTAATAACTGAGCTGGACTATCACATTGGACGTCTAATTGACTTTTTAAGGGTATCTAATCTTCTTGAAAACACCGTTATTGTTTTAACCAGTGATCATGGCGATTATCTAGGAGATCACTGGTTGGGCGAGAAAGAATTATTTTTTGAGTCAGCTATTAAAATTCCGATGATAGTCGTTGATCCAAGCAGCAGTTCAGATCCAACTCGCGGTACTAGGGTAGATGAGTTCGCAGAAAGCATTGATCTTTTGCCGACTTTCATGGAATTGGGAGGATGCAGTCAGCTGCCAGATCATTGGCTGGAAGGAAGGTCGTTAGTACCGTTGATGCGTGGACGAACTAATCTAGATTGGCGTGACGCTGTATTTTGTGAGTCTGATTACGCAATGCGTCATGCTAGAAATAGTTTGTCGCGTAAAGCGGACGAATGTCGAGCGTTTATGGTCCGAAACAAGAGATGGAAGTACGTTTTTTTTGATGGGTTTGGGCCTCAGCTGTTTGATTTAGATAATGATCCACTGGAATTTAAAGATCTTGGGAGCAATCCGGATTATATAGAAGTTAGAGAGGCGCTTTTCAAACGGCTGTTTAAATGGATGAGCCAGCGTAAGCTCCGCACCACTCTCAGTAATCAAGAGATAGCTGGTCGAACGGGATCCAATAAAAAACGTGGTTATTTTTTTGGAGTCTGGTAGGCTTTTATGTTTGTCCGATTGAGGCTCCATCCGATAAATAATACTCAGCAAATGAAAGTAGTGAGCGATGAGAGAACTTGAATTTGGATGGTTTCTTCCGACGCGCGGAGATACACTAGATTACGCTGTCCCTCAACAAATCCCTCCTTCTCCTGAGATGTTTGAACGCGTGGTTCAGACGGCAGAAGACAATGGGTTCGAATATATTCTGCTACCGGTTGCTGCTGCATGCTGGGATGCTTGGCTTACCAGTGCGTTGCTAACGAGGAGTACAAAAAAGATTAAAATGTTGGTTGCAGCCCGCCCCAGTTACATCAACCCTGTATTGCTTGCCAAGATGATTGCCACGTTTGATCAGATGACACAGGGACGAATTTCAATCAATCTGATCGCTGGTCAAAACGATGTAGAGAATGAAGCCGAAGGCGTTGGATTCGACAAAGTTCAACGGTATGAAGTGATGGAAGAAGAAGTAGAAATTTGTAAGGCATTGTGGTCGGATCAGGATAAGTTGGATCATGATGGACGATATTACAAGTTGAAACAGGCACATATTGGTCCTGCTATTTTCCAAAAGCCCTATCCAAAGTTTTACTTGGGGGGAGGATCTTCTGAAGCGGAAGAATTTTCGGCAAAACATGCTAACGTGCACCTATTTTGGGGGGATACAGTAGAGCGAATAAAAGAGAATATGGAGCGAATTAGGAAGCTCGCCAGTAAGTATGACCGCGGGTCTGAAATTGGTTTTGGGATGCGGCTTCAAATTATTTGCAGAAAATGTGAGCAGGACGCATGGGATGTTGCTGAAGGCTTGATTAAGAATGTAACAGATGATCAAAAAAAAGTTATCAAAGAGCATTTCGCAAGTTCTGTAGCTAACCAGCGTGTACAACAGTTGTCTGCAGAATATGGAGAAATGTTAGCACCTAATCTTTGGACAGGGTTGACTGCTGCGAGGCCAGGAGCTGGAATTGTAATTGTTGGCACACCTGAGCAATGCGCTGACACTCTTCAAAAATATATAGATATTGGCTGCCATTCGTTCTGTCTATCTGGATATCTACATGACGAAGAAGCAGCACGGTTTGGAAATTGGGTCCGCCCTATATTGTGCGCTAATAATCCGGGGAGAATAAAAAACTTGTGATCCACATGTTCCGCTTTCCATTGCGGTGATTTTGTATAGATGATCTTTTAGGATATTGAAACAAGCATATGACTGTTTACTTATACCTTGTTGGCTCCATTTTATTAGAGGTTACCGGGACCTTATTGCTGCCGGTGACTAATAGCTTTACTAGAGTCTTGCCCACAGTGGCGATGGCCTCATGTTATTTGGGCTCACTCTTTCTTTTGACTATAGTGGTCAAGTTAATTCCGTTAGCAGTAGTATATGCGACCTGGAGCGGTTTGGGTGTTTTTTCGGTCGCTATACTGGGATACTTTATCTTTGGTCAAACGTTACCCTGGCCCGCAATTTTTGGCCTTTTTCTGATAGTATTAGGAGTGGTTCTGGTCAACGCCTACACTGCTCCGTGACACAGCAAGCTATAAGATCATGATTGTTGACCTAGCCGAGAAAAGAGGCATAGATTTTATAGATGGAGATTAGGTCGGGTAATTGTGATGGTACAGGGCTACGATACAGTTATTTGTGGGGCGGGTATAGCAGGGGTGGCCGCTGCCCACTCGCTTACTAAACTATCTAATCAGAAAATATTGTTAATAGATTCTGATTCACCCTTATCCCTGACTAGCGATAAATCAACAGAATGCTATAGGAATTGGTGGTTAGGGTCGGATGGCGCTATGCTGGGGTTAATGAATCGCAGTATAGGTCTGATGGAGGAACTTGCTTCGGAAAGTGAGAACCGTTTTCTTCTTAATCCACATGGTTACTTGTTTGCAACCGCCAAAACCAATGAAATTGCTAACCTTGAAAGGCAGGCTGATAAAGCTGAAAGGGTTGGGGCGGGAGAAATCCGGAAAATAAGCCGATTATCACAATATAAATCGAATTCGGGCGCTTGCTTTATAGCCGATCAAGCTGGGTCGGATCTCATAACAAATAAGATGCTGATCCAAGAGCTCTTCCCATATCTAAACAAAGATACAGTGGCTGTTTTACATGCAAGGCGATGTGGATCATTAAGTGCTCAGCAGCTTGGAATGTATCTACTGGAAAAAGCTCGCGATAACGGTTGTGACTTTAAAATGGCAAGATTTGTGGGGATCGAAACCGAGGCTGGACAGGTTACAGGAGTTAATTTGGAGATTGACGGGCGTGAACAAACTATTTCGACTAATACTATAGTGTTTTCTGCAGGGCCTCATCTTGGGGCTGTCTTGGAGCGAGTTGGTATCAAACTTCCGATTTTAGTTGAAAAGCACGTTAAAATAAGTCTACCCGATCCACTTGGTGTTGTTCCGCGAGATGCACCTTTGATTATTTGGAACGACTCTATTCGTTTGCCTTGGTCTGAGCAGGAAAAACATCAGTTAAAAGATTCTAGTGAGACTCGGTGGCTGCTTGAAGAGTTTGTTCCAGGTGTTCATGGTAGACCTGTCGGGGCTGGCAACCAGGTTTTAATGTATTGGACGTATGAATCCGAAGTTAGTCAGCATCCAGAATTTCCAATTGAGTGGGATCCATATCTGCCGGAAGTCACTCTTCGAGGTATGGCTGTAATGGTGCCAGGTCTTAGTCAATATTTTGATCCAATGCCACGCCCATATGTCGATGGGGGTTATTACACCAAGACGCAGGAAAATAGACCGGTGATAGGTCCGATTGGACCTCCGGGAGTTTTCCTTAGTGGCGCATTTTCGGGATTTGGAATAATGGCGGCTTGCGGTGCAGGCGAGTTACTAGCTCGCCACGTGCTAAACAAACAACTTCCTCATTATGCTATGGCGTTTATGCCAACTCGATTTAATGATCCAGCCTATTTGGATGCCATAAAGAACTGGGATGAAGATGGACAGTTATGATAACAGGACAATGGTTTCCCGTTTAACCTCGTACTAGGGTAGTTGAAAATGGAATTTTGGCATTTCGGTGTTCCGTCTGTCACGGGTGTAGAGAGTATGGCACGGCATTGTGAGGAGTTGGGTTTTGATGGGCTGACACTGACCGATTCCCAGAATTTATCAAATGATACCTATATAGCCCTAACATTGGCGGCTAGAGCAACATCAACAATAAAGTTGGGGCCGGGTGTTACGAATCCATTAACCAGACATGCGGCAGTTACAGCCAGTGCTATTTCAAGCCTGCAACAGGTTTCCGACGGCAGAGCAGTACTTGGGATTGGGCGAGGCGACTCATCCTTATTTAATATTGGACAAAAGCCAGTTTCTCCAAAAGTTTTTAGGAATTATATTGAAGATCTACAAATATATTTAAGTGGTGGCACTCGCGATACCGCGGGGTACGATAGCCAACTTAAATGGTTGGCTGCGGCTAAGATTATCAAGGTTCCTTTGGACGTTGCGGCTACCGGTCCCAAGATTATTGCTTTGGGAGCTGAGATTGCGGAACGGGTTAGTTTTGCTTTGGGTTCTGATCCAGATAGAATAGCATGGGGGATGGATCGGGTTTTTGAAGCTGTCGAAAGATCTAGCAACTCCGACAAGTCTATACCCTCGATGGGAGCCTATCTGAATATTTGCGTGCACGATGAATTGACTAGAGCTGCCGAGTTAGTTCGACCTGGAGTTGGAATATTCGCGCATTTTACAGGCATGCCGGGCGCTAATCGTGATAACATTAACCAGGCCGATCAAAACATATTCGATAGATTGGGTGGTGAATATGACAAAAAACGGCATGGCAGAGCGGAAGCGACACATGCGCAGCAGATGCCTATAGAGTTTATAGAACGTTTTGCAATCATTGGGTCAGCTGAAAATTGTATTAACAAATTAGAAGCAATCCAAAATTTGGGAATTCAAAGAATCTTTGTTATTGGACCTAGGCCCGATCACTTTGGACAGGAAGCATATATAGCTTCAGAACGTTTCGCCAACGAAGTTATTCCAGCCTTCAGAAATTAGTCAATTTAGTCTCAGGCTCAGAAACGTTTTTCCGTTTCAGGTCGGTGTTTATTAGTCGGTGTAAAACTTGTTCGTATTGGATCCCTTGGTTCACTTACCCAAAGTTGGCGGTCTGGATGCATTCCTGCTCCGAATACTGCAGAGACAGCAGAACGTCGCATACGATTGAGTAGTCGGGTGTCCGCGATCCCAATTGAAGGATGCATTCCTCCATTCGCTTTGACAGTATCGTTCCAAGCGGATCTGCGCAAAGTTAATGTATTGCTATTGTTTAGAGGCGTGCAGTTGATTTCGTTAATATTAAGATCAATTACGATTTCGTCGCCATTTTCTATGAGTGCTATTTCACCGCCTAATGCAGCCTCCGGACCGACATGGCCGATTACAAGGCCTACTGACCCCCCAGAGAACCTGCCATCGGTCATAAGTCCGACTACGATACCTTTTTCCCGGCAAAGCGTCGTTATGCGAGATGTTGAGTCAAGCATTTCCGGCATACCGGGGGCGCCACTGGGTCCTTCGTAACGGACAACAATCATATCTCCATCCTCGAAAATATCAGGTTCATTTTCAAGTGAGTATAACAATCCCTGTTCGCCATCGAAAACCTTAGCTTTTCCAGTAAAAATATTGTCCTCTAGTCCACCTTCAACGCCAGCCAATTTGAGGACGGAACTAAATTCGGGAGATAAGTTTCCGCCGAGTACACGCAATCCACCGGTAGGCTTATATGGATTTTCAACGGTATAGATTACTTCACCATCTGGCGCTGGAGGATCCAAGCGGTTCAGTTGTTCGGCCAATGTTTCCCCGGTGCAAGTCAGCGTGTCTCCGTTTAATAAACCAGCATCTAGTAGTTCCTTAACGATTACCTGGATTCCGCCTTTTTGATCTATGTCTACCATAGAATAATTCCCAAATGGCCTTGCATCGATCAGAACTGGAACTACATGTTGAGATAGGTGGTTAAATTCTTCGGGTGACATGATATCTTTTCCAAAATCACCAAATCCCGCTGCACGCGCAATTTCAGGACCGTGCAATAAAACATTTGTTGAGCCTCCAATGGCCATTGAAACTATCATGGCATTGCGCAGGGAGTCGCGGTTCACGATGTCACGTGGCGTTACCTGCGAATCAATCATGCCTACCAAGTAATCTATTAACTCATTTGGAAATTGTTCTAACCGTTTAGGATCGTCCGATGGGGGAGCCACCATATGCAAGGGTTCGAGGCCCATTACTCCTATAAAGGTCTGCATAGTGTTATAGGTAAACATACCACCACAGCTGCCATACCCCGGACAGGCTTCGCAAGCAATGCGTTTTTTTAGTTCTTCGTCATCGCTTCCAGCTACTTGAAACCCTGAGATAATGTCTAAACGTTCTTTCGTTATTGAGTCGTTGCCTGGACGAATGGGGCCATCCGACATTATAATCGCCGGCCGATTGTGCTCCAGAATGCCTGCGACGGTGCCGACAGGTGGTTTATCGCAAGCTACCACGGCAATTGTTCCCTCTAGCCCGCTAGCGCTTAGATGTTCGCAAACGGAATCATGAGTAACTTCTCGCCCTATAAGGGAGTACCGCATTTCTTTTGTTCCGTTTCTCATCCCGTCAGAAGTAGCGACGGTATATTCTGGCTGGACGAGCCGCATTGTCAGCTGGTTGTTGGCATCATTTGTACGTTTTCTAAGGCATTCGTGGATAACTTCCACTTTAGTTTGTACCCCTAAATAGCACTGGGAATCGCCTTTATTGCCAATTACACCAACCGATGGTTCATGAATCAACTTAATGTCGGTCTGGAGCTCTCTGGCGATACCAACAGTTTGCGCGTTGCGGCCAGGATTAGAATCTATCAGGACAGTCCTAGTATTTCGCACAGCAATTTCCCCCCGTGGTAATGGTTTAAAAAAGTAATATTTAGTCGGTTATCTCTTCTTAAATCTTATATAAAAAAACTTGATATATCGGAAGTGCGAAGGTTGCCAATATTGAGTTGATCAATCAGTTAAGAGCGGTTGTTTCTTTTCGAGAATGGCTCGCTGCGCGTCTATAATATGTTTTGGAAATTGACTCATAAAACAACAACAAACGCCCTGGTCGATCATCGTCCGTGGCCCATTCGGATGGCCTATATGTTTATAAACGCCATGACTGTGACCATGGTCATGACTGTGACTATGTTGATGGGTATGACCATGTTGATGACTGTGGCCATGTTGATGACTGTGGCCAGAGAGTGAGTTGTCGTCTTGAAGTTCGTCGTCTTCAGGATCGGTTATTGGTTGGTATTCTGCGTGATGGTGATGAACGTCCACCTCGCCGCGGGCTAACCTATCTATAAAGGAGCTCATCAAATCGAAGTTTTGGTTGATTTTGCTGTTGCGGGCCTCTTCTATTCTATCGACAAACGTGTTTATCACGTGATCTTGGTCTGCAAGATAGTGCGCTTTAAAAAAGGTTACATCGGGAGCACTAGCTGCCACACGGTCAACGTAATTATATATACGGTCGATTAATTTTCCGGAAAAAAGGAAATATGGAGCAACAACGATCTTTTGGTAACCAAGTTTTAACGCCATTTCCAGACCTTGACCTACCGATGGGAAAGTAACACCAGAGTACACTGTCTCTGACCAACCAAAACCCATATTTTCAGTGATTATACGCGTTAGTTTGGCAGCTTCCGCATTGGCGTATGTGTCTGATGTTCCTCTCCCCACGACGACTAGCATAGTATCGTATAAATCGCCTACATGAATATGGTCCGTGGGAAGAGCCTCCAGTATCCTAGCTTCAAAAGCGGCAATCATTTCGGGGTGGAGGGCCAGTTCTCTGCCATAGCTTATTTTCAAATGTGGATATTTTTCTTGGTAAGTGGTTAATACGGACGGAATGTCATTTT
>CAYFGZ010000083.1:0-15056 GCA_964342575.1 uncultured Nisaea sp.
GTTGCCACGGGCCAGGCCACATGCTGCTCCTGGGTTAATAAAAGATACTATTAACGCTTTGAGCATTGCTAAAAGGCCGGTCATCATCACAGGAGGAGGGATTTTATGGTCTGATGCAGCAGCGGAATTGAAGGAATTTGTAGATAAGGCTGGAATTCCATTCTATACGACCCCTCAGGGGAGAGGCGTAATTCCCGAGGATCATCCTATGTCGTACATGACAGTCAGATCGGCAGCATTCCGGGAAGCAGATCTTATAATGATAATAGGTACTCGGATGAATTATATAATAGGCCATGCTGCACCGCCGAGGTTTAATGCAGATGCGAAAATAATTCGGATCGATATTGACGAGGAAGAAGTCAGCACTAGCCCGCGTGCGATTGACATCGGAATTGTTGGAGATGCCAAAGCAGTTCTGGGTCAGATTAATGCGAACCTAGCGGGAACAATTAGCCCGGAGGCCTTTCAAGAATGGCGGAAACGGTTGGGTGATGAGGAAGCAGCGAAGAGATCACGGCCAGGTGGAAACAGTGTTTCAGATGCCGTTCCCATACATCCGCTCCGCTTATGTGAAGAAGTTAAGAATTTTATAGATAGAGATGCTATACTGGTTGTCGACGGACAGGAGATACTAAACTATGGTAGGCAATCCATGCCGACCTTTGCTCCGGGTCATCGTCTTAATTCAGGGCCATTTGGGACGATGGGGGTTGGCCTTCCATTTGGCCTTGGAGCAAAAATTGCAAAACCCGATACTCAAGTTATAGTTGTACACGGCGATGGATCATTTGGTTTAAACGCGATGGAGCTCGATACTGCTGTTCGCCATGGGATTAATATTTTGGTTGTCATAAGTTTGAATGGTGGATGGACAGCAGATCCTGATGGAACCAAACCTGGTCGTGATTTAGGGTATACGCGGTATGATAAAATGGCTGAGGCATTGGGATGCTATGCAGAATATGTTGAGAAACCAGAGGAAATAAGACCTGCGTTAGAGAGAGCTCAAGCCAAAGTTGAAGACGGCAATGTTGCGGTAGTAAATATAAAAACCGATCACACTGCACGAGCTGGTACACAGAATTTTTCTCAATATTCGACGTAGATAACAAGGCTCTAGGAGCTACTAGTATTACGTAAGGTACTGTAACCTGCATTAGGTCATATGTAAAAACATCGCAGGACAGCCCTAAATTTTAATGAGCAGTAATAGGATATAAAGCATTGGCTGAGAAGAATTCCTTCGTGCCAGCAGGGAACTATGAAACTATGTCGTTGGGGAAGGCATATATGATGGAGCAGGTTATGTATGATTTGGTTATCAAGAATGCAAGAATTGCTGATGGTCTGGGGCACCCTCTCCAAAATGGGGACCTGGCGGTACTCGATGGGCGCATTGCGGAAATTGGTGATGTTACCGCGAATGGGAAAGATACAATAGATGCAGAAGGACGTGTTTTGGCTCCTGGGGTTATCGATTTGCACACTCACTACGATGCCCAATTAACTTGGGATCAGACAGCTTCACCGGCGGGGGCCCTAGGCATCACCACCGTGGTGATCGGTAACTGTGGTTTCGGTGTAGCACCAGCACCCGCTGAGCATCGGGCAACAATTATAGAGAATCTAGCCGAGGTAGAGGGGATGTCCCTTGAATCTCTGAGAGCGGGCATGGATACTAATTACGAAACTTTTGGAGAGTATCTAAATTTGTTGCAGTCAAAAGGTGTTTATCCAAATGTAGCTTGCCTGGCTTCCCATACGGTCATGCGAACGGCAGTTATGGGAAATGAAGGATCTCATAGATCTTCAACAGAACACGAACTAACCGCAATGAAAAAATTGCTCCGAGAGGCGATGGATGCAGGTGCTATCGGTTTGGCTTCCTCGACTAACGAAAATCATAGAGGAGCTGGAGGTGTCCCAATTGCGTCCCGCCTAGCAGATGACTCTGAATTTAAGGAGCTAGTAAAAGTTTTGGCTGACTACAAGCACGGTGTATTTATGGCTACTTTTGGGGAGAATCATTCGATCCCGTTTCTGGAGGAACTTTGTAAAATAAGTGGCAAGCCTGGGTGCTATGCGCCCCACTTTCATTTTTCTCATCAGCCAGACAGGGCAAGAAGCATAATGAATGCAGCGAACGAGGCAAGAGACCGTGGAATTCCCATTTTCACGCAAGGGTCATGCCAGCCGTTGAGTTTAACTTTTACGTTGGACAAGGCCTACACTCTGAAATCGATGAGTCCTTGGCCTGCTACGGAAGACCACGCAGAGCTTCGTGAAATTTTTTTAGATGACGCCTTTAGAAACGAGTTTCGTAAAACTTTGGAATCGCCGGATTCTCAACATATTTTTAAGGGCAGATGGGACTGGGTCCCAATTGCAGTTGCTGACTTGGAGAAAAACCAGGGACTAGTTGGAAAAAGCATTGCTGAAATAGCCAGTGAACGTGATAAAGATCCGCTCGATGTATTTTTGGATATTGGTTTAGAGGAAGATTTTAAGACCAAATTTACCTTCTATATGCTTAATATGGATGAGGATGGAGTCGCTGAGTTGCTCGTGAATGATGGTACTTTGATTAGTTTGTCGGATGCGGGAGCCCACAATTCGCTGTTGTGCGATGCTGGCTATGCGATGCATCTATTTGGGCATTGGGTTAGAGAAAAAAAATTGTTTGATCTACCCACAGCAATTCGAAAGGTCACTAGTGATCCCGCGAATGTTTACGGGATCATAGATCGTGGTTCTTTGAAGAAGGGGTTCTGGGCGGACATGATATTGTTTGATCCAGAGACTATTAAAATTACGAATATGACCCGTCATTTTGATCTTCCCGGGGGAGGGGAGAGATTGCTTAGATCGGCGCCAGGACTATTTGGAACTTGGGTTAATGGCGTTCAAATTTTCGATGGAGACGATTATCTGGATGTTGCTGCGCCGGGACAGGTGCTTAAAGAATTTTCGGGGGAAAGACCCACCCTGGGAATGCTTTAACCGCCTTTTTTCTATTGCCGAACCAGTTTCTTTTGGGCTCCAGAATGACTTCCTCTTGCTCCTTTTCCATGACGTCGCTATAACCCCGTTTATAAATGTTTTGCGAAGTAGTTCAGCAGCCCCTTTGGTTGCTCGCGTTTGATATAAGGAGTGAAATTTTTAATGACTATAGAACGGACATTTTCAATAATTAAGCCTGATGCAACAATTGCTAACAATACAGGAGCGATAAATAAATTAATAGAAGACGCGGGTTTGAGAATTATTGCCCAACGTCGTATAAAGATGAGCAAGGCCCAGGCCCAACGTTTTTATTTGGTGCACGCCCAACGTCCATTTTATGAAGAGCTGGTTAATTTCATGACATCAGCTCCTGTGGTAGTTCAAGTGCTAGAGGGTAAAAATGCGATTTCCAAGTACCGAGATGTCATGGGAGCGACGGATCCAGCCGAAGCAGAGGAAGGCACAATTCGCCGATTATTTGCTGCGAATGTTGGCGAAAACTCTGTTCACGGTTCCGATGCAGCGGAGACAGCGGCTGAGGAAATTTCGCAGTTCTTTGATGAAGAAGATATAGTGGGATAAACGTGATCAAAGTTATGTTTAGAAAAAACACGATGGCAGAGTTTACTAGCTTTAGAAAGTTCATATGGAAAGCTTTATTGTGATTCCAATTGTGCTAGACCTTAAACTTAATTGAAACTTTTAAGATTTTCTCAATGCAATACCCAAAGATGATTCAAACCACCAGCCAAGCCATTAATAGTAAGGTTATTACTATTAGCACAATTGATACCTGTATCAATGTGCAGACTCCTTTGTATGTATCTTCGTGAAATTTATAGTCAGGATTATTTTCCCGTTCGTTAGCGGCCATTTGGTGAGGTCCTTTTTTCCGTTTCGTTTGTTACCGTAAAAGATGCTGGTTGGTATGCTATCAAATTTTTAATCTGTCAAAAATTTATCAAAACTTCACCTACTTTTTCAAGGTATTTTCTAGTTTTTTCTCCTGAACGTTCAGCAAGCCGGCTTGCTATTATAGCCAACCCTAACGGGTATATCTTGTGTTCTTGTTGAAGAACCCTTGCCGCCAAGTCTTTTGGTGTATCTTCGATAAGGACTGGTACTGCAGCTTGTGCAATAATTGGCCCGGAATCTAATTCAGGAGTCACGTAATGGAGTGTACATCCTGATATACGAACTCCTGCGGCAATAACACGGGTATGAACCTCTCTGCCTGTAAAACTGGGTAATAGGCTGGGATGTATATTAATGATCCTATTCGGCCACTTATTCACAAAATTTTCTGAGAGAATACGCATGAACCCCGCCAAACACACGAGTTCACAGTTAAACGCGACCAGTTCGTTTGATAATTGTTCGTCAAATTCTTCTCTTGTCTTGAAAGTTTCATGTTTAATTACCTTTGTTGGTATGTTTGCTTGTGTTGCCCACTTTATACCTTCGGCGTCAGATTTGTTGGATATAACGAGGACAATTTCTGCAGGATAGTCAACGGCCCTTGACGCATCAATCAATGCTCGCAAATTTGTACCAGTGCCCGAAATCAGTACGCCAACCTTTATGCGCTTTTTCAATTCATCCAGCTTTCAATATTTTCAATAATAACGTTAGGCATATCTTGTGTTCGGTTTTCTAGGACACCTATCTTATAAACTGTTTCTCCGCAACTACGAAGCGTTGCAGAGACAGCTTGCGCACTATCTGAGCGGACGATGACGACCATACCAATTCCGCAATTGAAGGTGCTTGCTAATTCCGTAGTAGAAATTTTTCCTGTACCGAGAAGCCATTTAAATACAGGATGGAGAGGCCAGCTTGTGGCGTCGATTTTAGCGGTTAATGAATCTTTATAAGCGCGAGGAGGATTTTCAATCAATCCTCCTCCTGTTATGTGAGCTAATCCCGTTACGCCGCCTACTTTAAGAGCTTTCAAACAGGAGTTTACATAAATACGGGTCGGGGTTATTAGTGCCTCTCCAAACTTTTGGTTTGGAGAGAATGAGCAAGATTGATGATAACTAATGCCTAAATCTTGCAAAAGACGACGTATCATTGAAAAACCATTTGAATGGAGACCATTAGAGTTTAACCCCAATAAAATATCTCCTTCATTGGCTTTGTCGAGTGTTAATAGGTTAGTACGTTCAACTGCTCCTACAGCGAATCCAGCGAGATCATAGTCGGAGCCATGGTACATTCCTGGCATTTCCGCTGTTTCTCCACCGATTAGAGCGCAGCCAGCAGCGCGACAACCTTCAGCTATTCCTTCAACAACATTATTTGCGATTGATAGAGATAGTTTTGCGGTGGCATAATAGTCGAGGAAAAATAATGGAGTAGCCCCTTGGCTAATTAAATCGTTAACGCACATTGCAACTAAGTCGATGCCTACTGTATGGTGTTGTTGCATTTCAATAGCAACTTTTAACTTTGTACCCACACCGTCCGTCGCAGCGACTAAGATCGGATCATGGAACCCTGCGGCTTTAAGATCAAAGAGACCTCCAAAACCTCCAATTTCTCCATCAGTGCCAGGTCTGGCAGTGGATCGGGTCAATGGCTTAATCATTTGAACTAGCTCATTCCCGGTTTCGACATTCACGCCTGATTTCTGATAAGTAAGTGGCGAGGATTTAATGGTATCGTTAATAGCGTCCTCCTAACTAATCGCTGTATTTGTTCCAGGATAGATTATACTATGTAAAAAAAAAACTTACGTCATTAACGAGTTCAGAATATGACGGTTATTTGTTAAAGAAACCAGGGTTTAATGTCAGAATGTTTGCGCGAGTTTGTTGATGCTTAGAATTTTGAAACACGTTAGCATCTCTATTTTTATTTTCGCGTTTTTTGTCCTCAATGTTATGGATGCGCGGGGCTCTTCGAACCAAGTGTTTGTAGTGGAGAATATTGCAGTTGATGTTACAGCTGATACAGCTTTAGCAGCTCGCAGGGAAGCGCTCGAAAACGGTCAAATAATTGCATGGAAGAGGTTATTGAACAGGATCACTCTGCCAAAGCAATCGGTGCACCTTTCCAGGTTTTCGTTTGAACAAATACGCCCACTAATTAGAGGCTATGAAGTTTTACGCGAACGTATGTCACCTGTTCGGTATTTGGCTGATTTATCGGTCACTTTCAATACGGAACAAGTTAGGAAAAATCTGTTTGATTATGGAGTTCCATTTGTTGAGACCCCAAGTTTACCTGTCTTAATTTTGCCTATCTTTGAAACTGAAGGGGTTCCGGTATTGTGGGAAAACCCTAACCCTTGGCGGGATGTTTGGCAAAATCTTCCGGAACAAGATAGTTTGCTTCCCATTATTGTACCTAAAGGGGGACTCGCTGATATTAGGGATTTGTCGGCAAGCCAGGCACTCAGAGGAGAAACAGATTTTTTTAAGCCTATATTAAAGAGATATAGAGCCAAAAAGGTTGTGATTGCTAAAGCCTCGAGAAAATTTGATGTGGCAGATAGTTCACCCCTTTTGGAGATATCGATTGCTAATTATAATGCTGAAGGCCGTAAGGAAATTTTGGTGGATTCTATCAGGACTTCAGTGGAAAGTGAAATGCTTGGTCTATTGGATACCGGCGTGATTAGAATTGTAAATGTTTTGATAAACAGTTGGAAGGCGGAGAATCTGGTCACTTCAGCCGTCCAACAGAGAATATCGGCAATAGTACCTATCCATAAGTTTGAAAAGTGGCTCTCAATAAGGTCCCGGTTGGAGATTATAGGAATACTTAAGAAAATTGAATTACTGCGCTTATCAAAAAAAGAGGCTTTATTGGATCTGTGGATAATGGGCAGTGTTAAGCAGTTTAAGAATGCTCTCAGCCAAAAGCAGCTGGAACTCTATGATGGAGGAGATGAGTTTGTTGTTTGTGAGCATGATGTTAAGACCCCGTCAATTTGTGGACACTCGTTAAAATAGGTGGATTTAAAATGCGGAGC
Organism: uncultured Nisaea sp.; assembly: GCA_964342575.1. Classification (GTDB taxonomy): domain Bacteria; phylum Pseudomonadota; class Alphaproteobacteria; order Thalassobaculales; family Thalassobaculaceae. Next base: position 6,986 of record CAYFGZ010000083.1, read on the forward strand.
TCAAATGATAAAATGTAACCGCAGTATTATTTTGTTAATTTGTGGGGCGCTGGTTTTAGGGGCACTCTATTTTCTAAGTGCTGTTCTTCTGCCATTCATCATTGGCATGGGTATAGCTTATTTTCTCGACCCTGTCGTCGACCGCTTGGAAAAACTGGGTTGGAAAAGGGCTTTTGCCAGTATTTTTGTGTTGGTAAGTTTTCTGGTGATCGCGTCGTCACTACTACTGCTTTTAACGCCGATAATAATCGACCAACTCAAGAATCTTTCTCAATTTTTGCCTTCAATGCTCGACAAACTGAAACCATATATTGAGAGTGCCGCCGGTTTCCTCAATAATAAGGCAGAAGAAAATGCTGTAGAATTGCCAACTGCAGCTCTTTTTAAATGGTCAACACAGGTATTGACTAAAGTCATTGATGGCGGCTTTGCTCTTGTGAATGTTTTATCTCTTATTTTTATTACGCCAGTGGTGGCATTTTATCTTTTGCGGGATTGGGATTTGATGATTTCAAAAATTCATGGCTGGATTCCATTGGATTATAAGGATGTTATAAGGGTTCTATTTATGGAAATTGACGAGAGCCTTGCCGCTTTTGTGCGTGGGCAGGGTTCCATTTGCTTGATTTTGGCTGCGTATTACGCGGCGAGCCTTACTGTTGCTGGGCTGGATTTTGGCTTAATAATAGGTCTTTTCGCTGGCATCATTTCTTTTATACCATTCGTTGGCGCAGCAGTAGGCGGTGTGCTCAGTATTGGGTTGTCTCTGATCCAATTCGATTCATGGTTTCCGATAGCGATAATTGCTGGGATATTTTTGGTTGGGCAGATATTAGAGGGAAATTTCCTGACCCCAAAATTAATCGGTGAAGCAGTAGGGTTACACCCAGTTTGGGTCATTTTTGCTCTTTTTTCGGGGGGAGCCTTGTTTGGGTTTTTGGGTGTTATTATAGCATTACCATTAGCCGCTGTTATCGGAGTATTTTTCCGTTTCGGATTAAGAAGCTATCTCACCGGTTCCTTCTACGGGGGAGGTGAAAGGAAAAGTTCACCAGATAGTCGGAATGATACACTCGACTCTGACTTGAGTTGTTAAAAGTTATGGGGACAGCGTCTCAGTTGGTGCTTAATCTCCAAGCCCAGCCGGCCTTGGGACGCGATGACTTCTTTGTATCTCAGTCAAATATGGCTGCTGTCCGATGGGTGGATAATTGGCCAAACTGGCCCCGATCAGTTGTCGGTTTAAACCTATTTGGGCCGCCTGCTTCTGGCAAATCACACCTTGCCTCCGTATGGAAATCTAAATCGGGGGCTATGTTGCTGGATAGTCCGATAAAAGACTCCATCTTTGTCCACGATCTATTAGGATCATATAAAAATATAATCATAGATAATTTTGACAGTTCATGGCCCGGCGAACCCATTTTACATCTCTATAATTCGGTTTTAGCGATCGAAGGAAAAATATTGATTGTTACTAATGGACCTATAGCTCAAATGGATATTAGACCCCTTGATCTGGCCTCCAGGTTGATCACGTTGGCCACGGTAGCAATAAAAAGCCCAGACGATGATCTTATTAAGGGTGTAATGGCCAAATTGTTCAGGGATCGACAAATAAAAGTGGCTAATGAAGTAATTGATTATTTGGCTGTCCGAATGGAACGGTCACTAGAAGAAGTAAACAGATTAGTAGATGTCCTGGATAATATTTCACTTGCTGAAAATAATGCTGTTACTCTGCCGTTAGCCCGAAAAATAATCAACGACTTGACTTAAAGAAGGAAAAAGTTATGGATCTTGGAATTGCGGGAAAAAAAGCGCTCGTTTGTGCTGCTAGCAAAGGTTTGGGGAGAGGTTGTGCTGAGGCATTAGCGGAGGCTGGCGTCAACGTAACAATTTGTTCGAGGACGGAGAAAGATATAAAATCGACAGCGGAGTTAATAAGTAGCCGGTATAATATTGAGGTGAAAAGTATTGCTTGTGATATAACCACTTCGAGCGGAAGAGAAGCCGCGTTGAAAGAGGCGGGATCCGTAGATATATTGATAAACAATGCTGGAGGTCCGCCTCCAGGAAACTATAAGGATTGGGACAGGGATGACTGGATAAAAGCTATTGATGCAAATATGCTCACGGGGATAGAGCTTATCAAATCGACTCTGGATGATATGATTTCGCGCAAATTTGGAAGAATTATAAACATAACGTCTGCAGCCGTAAAATCCCCCATCGCAATCCTGGGTTTATCGAACGGTGCCCGAATGGGACTGACGGGTTTTTGTGCTGGAATATCGAGAGAAACCGTGAGAAATGGCGTGACCATAAATGGGTTGCTCCCGGGTCCGTTTGATACTGATAGGCTGAGAAGTAATATTAAGGTGCGGGCAGATGCGGTTGGAAAGAGCTATGATGACATGTATAAGACAGCTGCAGCAGAGAACCCAGCCGGTCGTTTTGGTACAGCTGAGGAGTTTGGTAAAACATGTGCTTTTTTGTGCAGTGCTCATGCTGGTTTCATTAATGGTCAAAACATTCTCATGGATGGTGGTGCGTTTAGAAGTTCTTTGTAAAGTTGACCGATTCTGTGTAGCCAAAAATGGTTTAAATTATTTTTGTTACCGATGTATTTATCTGATTAAAAAGTTATAGATGAGTACCTTTATTCTTAATTTCCGGTGATTTGTACTAGCAATCTGATTACTACGAATTGTCGAAGGTTTGGTTGAAGATAGTATTCAAGGATTATTGTATGGTGCACGATTCACAAACAATAGATGAAAAGTTAATTGAAGAGAACGTGCATAGATTTTTTAATCGAGAACTTTCGTGGTTAGCTTTTAATAGAAGGGTGTTAGAGGAGGCTAAAAATCCAGATTATCCGCTTTTGGAGCGATTGCGCTTTGTTTCGATTTCGAGTTCAAATTTAGATGAATTTTATACGGTCCGAGTAGCTGGCCTTAAGGGCATGATGTCGGCTGGCGTTACAACTAAGAGTGCTGATCAACTCTCGCCTGATAAGCAGCTAGAGTTGATCATCCCGGCTATCCGGAAGTTGACTATGGACCAGCAGGCTTCTTTTGCAACAATAGTAATGGATTTGCGCTCAAAAGGCATTATTATTTTGGATTTCGAAGAGTTGTCAGGAAGTGAGACCTCGTGGCTAGAGGAATTCTTTTTAGATGAAGTTTTTCCGATACTGACTCCCCTGGCAGTCGATCCGGCGCATCCATTTCCTTTTTTGACGAATGGTAGTTCTTGTATCGCATTAAAATTAAAACGGATTGGTGGGGATATCGAAATGGAGGGGCTAATTCCTATGCCCAATCAATTAGATAGGTTCGTGAAGCTGCCAGGAGAATCAAATAGATATATCTGTCTTGAATCAGTAGTAGCCCAGTTTATTAGTCAGATGTTTCCAGACTTTGAGGTAATGGGGCAAGGACTATTTAGGTTGTTGAGAGACAGTGAATTAGAAGTTGACGATGAAGCAGGCGACTTGATGTTGTCGTTTGAAACAGCATTAAGAAGACGACAAAGGGGCGGGGTGATTCAGGTCGTAGTAGACGAGAAAATGCCGATAGACTTGCAGCAATTTGTAATGTCTAAGTTAGAGTGTGGTCCTCAGGATGTAATTCAAGTTAAATTTGTTGGGTTGCATGACGTTAGTCAAGTGATTGAAGCTGCTAGAAATGATCTCCTATGGGAGCCTTTTAATGCGAGATTTCCAGAGAGAATAAGAGATTTTGGTGGGGACTGTTTTGCTGCTATAAGGACCAAAGATATAATTGTTCATCATCCGTACGAAAGTTTTGACGTCGTAGTTCAGTTTTTGCGTCAAGCGGCAATTGATCCTGCTGTCGTTGCGATCAAACAAACACTCTATAGGACAAGCAAAAATTCGCCGATTGTATCAGCATTGATCGAAGCTGCCGAAGCTGGGAAATCAGTTACTGCTATGATAGAATTGAAAGCAAGGTTTGATGAAGCTGCCAACATAAATTTCGCGCGGGATCTTGAAAGAGCTGGCGTTCAGGTGGTTTATGGTTTTCTTGATCTCAAAACTCACGCTAAAGTATCGCTGGTGGTAAGACGGGAAAACCAAAATCTGCGTAACTACGCGCATTTTGGCACCGGGAATTATCATCCCATAACGGCTAAAACGTATACCGATTTATCGTTTTTTACTAGCGATGCTGCTATGTGCCGAGATGCTGCTCGAATATTTAACTATATGACAGGCTACGCAAAACCCTTGGAAATGGAGAAGATTTTCATTTCTCCTTTGTCATTGCGCCAAAAGCTTACGACGCTGATAGAAAAGGAGATTGAATTTGCAGTGGCTGGTTGTCCAGCTACTATTTGGGCAAAAATGAACTCTTTAGTAGATCCTGATATTATTGATCTACTCTATAAAGCGTCGGCCGCGGGAGTTTCTATAGAGCTTGTGGTAAGAGGTATATGTTGTTTGAGGCCAAATGTGAAAGGTCTATCGGAGAATATTAATGTGCGAAGTATAATTGGTCGATTTTTGGAACATTCTCGTATCGTATGCTTTGGAAATGGTTTGACGCTACCATCGGAGAATGCAAAAATTTATATATCATCAGCAGATTGGATGTATAGAAATTTAGATCGTCGGTTGGAGCACTTCGTTCCCATAGAGAATCGCACAGTACGACGTCAAGTACTGAACGAAATTATGGTAGCCAATTTGAGAGATAACACCAACACGTGGAAACTTCATAGCGACGGCAGTTACACCCGAATTGCAGACGTTGATGAACCATTTTCTGCACATCAATATTTTATGACCAATCCTAGTCTTTCGGGTATGGGCAGCGCTTTAGAAAAGATGTCTGGCAAAAATTTAATTTCATTGAATGTGGATAAAACAAAGGAATCAGGCGCGAGCAAGGAGAATGATTAAGTGAATTTGGCACATGGTGAGGGTCGCGTGGGGGTTCTTGATATTGGCTCTAATTCTATCCGCCTAGTTATTTTTGAAAGTCATGGAAGAGTATCGCTACCGATTTTCAATGAAAAGGCATTGTGTGGGCTAGGAGCCGAACTTCACTCTACGGGAAGACTTTCTAAAAGGGGACGTTCTCTAGCAGCCGACAATATAGCTAGATTTATGGAAATCGCCCAAAAAATGGAATTAGAACATTTTCATATTTTCGCTACAGCTGCAGTTCGAGAATCTGCGGATGGCGCAAGTTTTGCCAAAGAATTTAAGGAAACTTTTGGTCAACCGATGAGAGTTCTGTCTGGTGACGAGGAAGCACGCCTCTCTGCACTTGGGGTTATAAGTGCTTTCCCAAGAGCAGATGGTATAGTTTGTGACCTTGGTGGGGGGAGTCTAGAACTCGTTGATGTGAAAGAAGGAAGGGTAAGAAATCAAACTAGCCTTCCAGTGGGATCCCTGCGTTTTGGTTCTTTTGATGAGTTAAATGAAGATGAAGTGCGTAACGTTATTGATGAAGAGCTCACGAAGATTTCATGGATAGATAGTCTTCAGGATCGTCGTCTTTTTGCAATTGGAGGAGCATGGCGTAGCTTAGCGCGATTACACATGGACGCCTGTAATTACCCCTTAAAAATAGTACATGGGTATTCGGTTGAAGCGAGTGATCTGCTGTCATTTTTAAAACAGCTTTACCCGATAAACATATCCACAAAAGGGGATAACGATTCTGAATGGCATATTGTTCCAGCTACTCGTGCTGAACAAATTCCTTTAGCAGCGTTGATACTTGCCCGGATCTTAATTCTGGGAAAAGGGGATGAAATAATGTTTTCAGCCTCCGGCTTAAGAGAAGGATATTTGTTTAATAGATTAGACATAGAATCGAAAAATATAGATCCACTTGTAATGAGTTGTAATGACGTTGCATCAGAATCTGAAAGGTTCTTTCTGAAAAATTGGGAAATTGAAGACTGGGTTGCAGCGTTTTTCCCATGTTTTTCGAAAAGACATAGGCGACTTTTGACGGCTAGTTGCATAATTCGAGATTTCGCTTGGTCTGATCATCCAAGCTATCGAGGAGAACAAGCATTTTTGCGTATCCTCAGTTTTCCTTCTTTAGGTTTAACCCATCAGGATCGAGTTTTCTTGGCGCTCGTAGTACTTGCTCGATACCGTGGGAATATTAAATTCGCTGAGTCCACTCAATGTCTTCAGCTGATATCATTAGAACAACAGAATTTAGCGCATAGGATTGGTCTGGTGCTTAGGTTGGGCATAACTATATCGGGCGGAATAGCCGGGGTTTTAAAGCAAATAGAGGTTAAACATCACCTGGATATAATAACGATTACATATCCAAGGCATTTAGCAACCGCAAAAGGACATGTAGTAGAACGACGCCTGAAGCAGTTAGAACAGCTATTGGGCAATAGGGTAGTTTTGAGATCGCAGTAAGCAGAAAGAAATATTAGTTACGTTAATTTTACGATTTTAATATTATTGTCATAGGCCGACAGCGCAATTTTACCGGACTTTATTAGAAGGGCATCCCTGCCAAATATATCTAGTCGCCAACCCCTGAGTGCTGCAACGTCTGCGGTTTCATTCTCTGCAATAGCTTCTAGGTCAGATGCAGAAGCTATTAGCTTTTGAGCTACACTGTGCTGTTCGGATTTTAGCTTCAACAAAACCCTTAGGAGATCGACAATTGCCGATTGAGGACCGCTAGATCCCCGACCTTTAACCAATTGGGGTGCTTTTTCTTCTGGTATTTCTAGCGCTATTTCGACCGTGCGGAGTATCCCTTGGCCTGTTGACCCTATTGCATCGCGCTGGGACATATTTCGGACCTTTGCAAGATCATTTGGAGTCCTTGGGGAGCGTGCAGCAATATCCAATAGAATATCATCTCGAATTATTCTGTTTCTTGGGATATCGCGTCGCTGGGCCTCTGTCTCGCGAAACGCGGCTAACTCTTTGAGTAAAATTAAGAATCTGGGTTTACCACTTCGTACTTTTAACCGCTTCCAGGCGTCGGAAGGGTCTGTTGTATATGTCCTAGGGTTTTTTACCAGATTGAATTCCTCCTCCAGCCAACCGAGACGACCATTTGCGTCTAACTGCTCAACAAGCCGCTTGTAGACCTCTCTCAGGTGGGTAACATCGGAGAGTGCGTAGTTCAGTTGCGTTTTTGATAATGGGCGATGGGACCAATCAGTGAATCGGGAGGATTTATCTATTTGGATGCCGATTAACTTTCGTACAAGTTTATCGTAGCTGACGGAGTCTCCATAACCGCAGACCATGGCTCCGATTTGTGTATCGAATATAGGCGTTGGAATTTTGTTGGTTAAATTAAAAAATATCTCCATATCTTGTCGGCAAGCATGGAATACTTTTACTATGCTGTTATTGCCTAAAAGGTCTAACATCGGTTTTAGCTGGATTTTAGGCGCAAGAGTGTCAATGGCTATTGCTTCATTTTCGCCCGCTATTTGTATAAGGCATACCTTTGGATAATAGGTTCGCTCTCTCATGAATTCTGTATCAATAGAAATAAAGGATTCTTTGGAAAGTCTTTGGCAAGCTTGGTTTAGAGACGTATTGTCGTTGATTAATGTCATAAGTTGCGTATACACGTAAAAATTCGACAAGAGAATATATTTGATGATTTTTTCTGAAAAATTACTACAGGTATGAGACCTTGAAATATCTCAATTGCAATTAAAATATTTAGTTTGATCGGTGATCTGTCTTATTCGAATACATATTTTTGTCTGCTTTGTCTAATACTGTAGTCTCGGTTTCATGCCCTAAAAAATCGCAACGCCCAATACTTGCGCTTACTCGGAGTGACTTCTTATTCCAGGTCAAATCAATAGATTTAATAGCGCTTTCGATATCCGTAATCCGTTTTGAGACCAACTTTGATGGCAGCCCGGCCATCAGAATGGCGAACTCATCGCCACCCAGCCGACAGCAGAGATCGACTTTGCGCACGTTGTCTTTCAAGAACGCGGAGATTGCGTCCAGCAGCTCGTCGCCCGTGCCATGGCCCAGCGTGTCGTTGACCTGCTTGAAGTGGTCGACATCAATCACGAT
>CAYFGZ010000084.1:0-14858 GCA_964342575.1 uncultured Nisaea sp.
CCACTGCGACAGCCGATGGGCTATCCGGCTGGCCATTTCACTAGCTGCCGCTCTTGTAAAAGTTAAACAAAGAATTCGCTCCGGTAGTGCACCGGACAGCAACAAACGCAACACCCTGTCTGTTAAAATTTTTGTTTTCCCAGATCCCGCGGAAGCGGTAACCCAAACCGAAACAGCTGGATTTGATGCTATGTGCTGCTTTTTCGACATTTCCAGCGTCTTGGCCGAATTCAGTAATTGTTGGGTCATATCGATTAGAACCACTCCTTCACACGCGCCAAATGAATATAATCATCAAAAAGCACGCTAGTAGTTGGATCGGGTATAGCGAGATACGGCATCTCGGGATTATTGAAGGCTGCGATCAACGCCATCAAACCTTGCTCAGCTTCATTCAGTACCTTAGGTAGATCGGTGCTAAACGATTTTTTTCTGCCTGCTGGGGTGCCGCCGGTTAGGTGAAAATAACTTATCTCTTTGCAGATAGTAGATGGCAGGCATTTAAACCCACCTTTCTTTAATATCAATGCTTCAATGGCTAATTGAGGCGCAGAGCCGAGTAATATGTCTTCTATGCTCGGTAGTTTTCCAGTTTTATAGTCAATGATTATCCACTCGTTATCTCTCGTTCTATTTATTCTGTCAGCAACTGCAACAATTTTTACCGATCGCCCGCCCCCATCGAGCACTACAGCACCTTTCGTCTCTGTGTAGGCCATTGCATTCTTGTTCAGATTTTTAAGTTCTTCTTCAACAAACCACTCAGCTATTTTTGAAAAACGGGGCCACCAGAAGGCCCAGACAGCTGGATTGTCCCACGCCGCATTAAATGCCTGTTTACCCTTTTCCATAAGAAGTGATAGAGCTTCCTTGCGATTTTCTGGGACACCATTTTTTATAAATGCCTCCAGTGCCTTATGTATGAAAACACCTCGATCGGACGCTCCTGGTTCTGGGTCAATAGGTTCCAATGCTCTCAAATTAAGAATCTTCCTAGCGTATATCGCATAGGGGTTTCGAATCCACGTTTCTATTTGCGTAGCGGAAAATGCTCGCGGCCGCTGTTCTAAAGTAGGCTTAGGCGCAGGCGGCCCTATCTTTAGATTTTTCTTTGGCGTGTCCAGGGCATTCTGCCACTTTCCCCAAATTTCGCCTGCTTCTTTCAACGCGTTCTCATAACCCAAAGCCCGCTCTACTGCAGTAAGACGAAGCAACCAACGAGAGGGTACTGTTGGGGCGCCGTTATCACTTTTGGACCGCGTCAGGAAAACTTCAGGGGCGCCACAAGCTTGAACAAAATCGTGCGCTGATTGCCCAATACGTATTTCGGGATGAGATAATCCTAACTCTTCTCGCATTCCTCTACCTAGCCAAGGATCTGGCTTTATTTCGGGAGGCCAACTCCCCTCATTTAGCCCCCCTAAAATAATGCGATCAAAGTGAACAAGACGTCCCTCCAGCGGGCCCAAAATAGCTAATCTCGGTTTATCTTGATACTTCGGTCTCAGTACAATATCCGACAATAAAGAATCGAACAGCGTAAGATAGACCCGTCCATCAATATTTGGAAAATCATAGCTTGCAGAATATAAATCTTTAAAAACTGCAACAATCTGCTCCCCAAATTCTTCTACCCATAATCGATTTTTTTCTAAGTTATCGGGTGCTAGAGTCAACCGTTCAACGAGCGAACTATGACATGTGAGTAATTCTTGTAGACTAATGGACGGATTTTTTAGTGCTTCTTCGAATTTTTTTATGAAAGGTGCTAAGCCTAATAACCAGTCAAGCAGGTTGGATGAAATATTTGTTCCCGAGGTAAAACTCTGATCTGAAGAGAAATGCTCTGATGCTTTAAATTTTACAGCCTTCAACAAGCCATCGATTCCCGAGTCTGGCCTCCTTCCTCTTAAAATATATAACTCAAGTTGCCGAACATTTTTTTGAAATTTTCCCTCTGGCAATCCACCATTAGACAAAGGGTGTTTTAGTGCCGCCAATAACGGAATTGGGGCTAACCCACTACTTACCATGGCACCTACTAAACGCCAAAATACTATAGCAGGTGACTTAATTAGCGGAATCCCGGCCGTATCTTCCACATCTATTTTCCACCGTCCTACCGCCGATTTAACTGCCCGTGCTAACAATCTGTTCGGTGTAATAAGTGCGGCCGTTTTATTTTCTGTTTCCAATGTTTCCCTGAATAATAGTGCTATCACTTCTGCCTCGGACCTAATATCGGTACACTCAATAACAGACAGGTTTTTAAGATCTTTTTGCGATACGAAATCCTGGTTAAGGGAACTCCAACGATTTGTCATCGATGCAGGCAACATCGCCTCTCTGATGAAAGGTATTCGGCCCCACGACGACTTTGGTTCAAGTTCTATAGATTTGCTAGAACACCAGTCTTTCACATCAGACGAAGTAATATTGAGTTTTTGGAGTAGGCAGTGGAGAGTGTATTGCGGATGTGCAACATCTTTTTCAACCACTCTACGAGTTATGTCATCAAGCTTTTTATCGAGTCCTGGAAGCACAACTGCTCCATTTTCTAAAGATGCAATTACTTTGATCAGATTGGCCGTAGCTGGGATACTGCCGGTTGAACCCGCTATGATAATTCGTTGATCGGTGACAGACTCTGACCATCGCTTTGCTATAAAGTTCAGACGATCGTTTCTGTATTTAGCGGGATCTATAGTATTTTCACTCTTTAGTATTTTTGGCCAATGCTTGGTAATCAGTTTCAAAAATGATAAAGTTTTCTGCCAATGCTCCGCGTGGCTGTCTGGAACTAAACTATCAAGTTTATCGAACTGAATTTCCTCTGTTTGCATTCTGTCTAGAAGCACTGCCAACTCGTTTGCTAAACCCACTGCCGGCGGATATCCGTTTTTAATTGGAGTATTTTCAATTTCTTGAGCTCCTTCCTCACGCAAGTATCGCTCAACCAGCTGCGTCAACAGCAACCGTCTCCTCAACTGAGAAATAGGAGTTTCAGATGTCGCTTCATACTCAAAATTTTCCCAATCATCACGTTGAGTAGAAATCTCATCTTCCCAGGCGGCATCAAGTGCTCGAATATCTGGCAACAAGATAGTTTTCCGACTGAACAGTTTTCGAAACGAGCCTTCCAAGACTCTTGCAAAGCGTCTAGTAGGAACGAGAATAATAGTTTCGGCTAATTTTAGTGAGTCGCTTCCAACTCGATCGCACAATCCATAGGCCAAAGTTTCAGAAAACACAAGATGGGGTTCGATATTGTATACTTTTGGCTTTATCATCTTCCGACTCAGAAGAACGGAACTGCCGGAGAGTGCCCATTAGCGAAACGGTTCCGAGCAATCTCTAAATCACCCGGTGTACTGATATGATACCAAAGCCCCTCGTGAATTATACCAAACAATCGTTCTTTATTTATCGCCCGGTCATATAACCAATTCAGCGAGAAAGCACCTTTTGGAGAACGGTCAAAACACTCGGGATTAATTATAGAAAGTCCCATATATGCATACGGTGAAACTGTTTTTTCACGCCGTCTGTGCAATCTACCATTCTGGTCCATAGTGAAATCTCCCAACCCCTCAAAGCTCGCAGCTCTAGCTAATGGAGCCAGCATCAGCAGGGCATCCATAGAATCTGGATCCCAGCTTTCCGCCAATCTCAGCAGCGCACATTTCATTCCATCCACCCAAACACTGTCACCATTTATAACGTAAAAGGGCCGATGGCCTAATTGGGGAAGAGCTTTTACCACCCCACCCCCAGTTTCCAGCGGTTCTGATTCCGTCGAGACTGCAATTCTTTCGTCATCGCGATTTTTCAAATGGTTCTTTACAACTGATGCTAAGTGCGAGGTGTTGATTACTACTCTGTTAACACCTACATTCAACAGCTGATCTATCGTTCTATCGAGGATAGTCTTCCCAGAAATAACCAACATCGGCTTAGGTATACGTTCAGTTAATGGCAACATCCTTCTTCCATATCCGGCCGCCAATATCATGGCGCTTGTTGGTACAGTACATGGATTAACCGGCAGTGTATCTATGAACATAGCTCGCAATCATCCAAAACTAGCTCACCTCTTATCAGATTTTCCGGTACGTAGTGGTCGATCCAAGCACGAAGCGGGTCCAATTTAGCCATCATTAAATTATTCCGGAGGTGCCTCCACAGACGGGGAATATGCTTTATATACCTGGAGTTTCCATATAGAATATCCTGCCGAGTAAATATTCCAAAAACTTTTAGAGCCCGTTGTGCTCCAAGTGAATAGTACGAACTCATAAATACGTCCATATCGCGTTGTTTTCCGATTCCCTCAAAATATCTCTTCAACATTGAAACAACAATATCGCATGAAACGTCGCGTCTTGAATCTTGTAAAAGTGAAACTAAGTCATACGCTGCGGGGCCAATTACAGCATCTTGAAAGTCTAACAATCCACAGCCACCTATTCCTTTTCGTTCTGGTAAAACCATTAAATTATCAACATGATAATCACGGAGCACCAAGATGCGTGGTACTTTATCGTTGACCTCCAGAAGATTCATGCATGCTTCTTTGTAAAGTTTTATTTCGCTAGAGGTGAGACTAATTTTCAACCTAGGAATAAGATACCAGTCAACGAATAGTAACGCTTCCTCGACGAGCTTTGAGTCATCATAAGGTGGAACAAAATCAAGTAAATCATTCGTTCTACGATCGTAGAGATCTATTAAGACATCCACAGCCTGACTGTATAACTGGTATTCATTATCTAGATCCGTTAAAGCCTTTGTGTACGTCTCATCTCCAAAATCTTCAAGCAACAAAAAACCGTTCAATATATCTTTTCCAAGCACCCTTGGAGCACTATAGCCAAAACTGTTTAGTAGTTTAGAAATATAAATAAATGGTTTTGTCTCTTCTTTTTCTGGCGGCGCATCCATTACTATGAAATTACCTTTAACTCCACAAACTCGAAAATATCTCCTAAACGAACAGTCATCTGCTAATGGGGAAATCTTTCCCTCCGCCAAGCCGTTGTCCTCAAGAAACTTTTTCAAAAGCGCTTCCCGCGCTTTTTCTCGTTGCCTCAATTTTGCCACTTCGCAGTCGACCCCTTCAATCCATCTATCGCAGGCTTCCATTTATCGGCGCCGTATACTCGCACGGATCTCCGATCCAGGCGATCATCAAAATCAAAATATATTTTTAATCTATCAGAAGGTAAAATGTCTTCGGCACATTCTGGCCATTCAACTAATGAAATTCCCAACTGAAATGCTTCCTGCAACCCCAGTTCAATTAGTTCTTCAGGGTCTCTAATTCTATATAAATCAATGTGATAAATATCCACTGTATTAATATTTCTTTTCATTTCGTAAGTCTGCACCAATGTAAAGGTTGGGCTTGGTACCACTTCCCTTTCTGACGTCAGCGATCTTATAAACGCTCTGGCAAAATTAGTTTTTCCAGCCCCTAAATCCCCATGCAAGCATATCACATCACCTGCCATGGCGAGATCTGCCAGCCCTCCTGCTAACCGCTTGGTTGCTCTTTCATTTCTTAGGACCAGTCCAGCTAGGTAGTTAGTTGAATCCGTCATTCGAAAAATTTTCGCAAAATTAATATACGCCGCCCCGATTGCATCACCGCCAATATTGGCAGAATTATCCCTATTAGATATTTCTACAAGTAGTTTGATAGGTTCGGCTCAAACCCTGGCTTTTCCGGACCGATTAAGCGGATCCCAATTTGCATCGAAGTAAAGCGAATCGGCACGCATAAAAACTATATTTTAGAATTAATAGATGATCATTTCTGGAAAGACATAGAAACCAATTCACCGCCTAGTCTAATTAGAATTATTACCATAATACTTTGCCATATATTCGCTGCTAAACTTTCCCGAAATTCTATCTTGTTCCAGCAATTTACTATCCCGTTCTCGTGCTGAGCCATACCCACCCGCGCCAGGGGTGTTTACGACCAAGACCTGATCTGGAGATAAAGGCATATCAGGTGGTTTATGAGCTAATTGAACTGGCTCATCACCATCGGTCTCCAACCAAAAACTGCCTGTCTTTCCTGATTCCCCACCGAAAACACCCCACGGAGGGTTTCTAAATCTTTCACCTACACCGTTGAACGTGCAGATATGGTCTACTGGGCGGACTGCTCGCTGCAATCCTAACCCCCCTCGATAACGGCCCGCACCACCCGAGTCCTCTATTAATCCGTAACGTTCCACTAAAAGCGGGTATTCCATCTCGATCGCCTCAATCGGAAGGTTGGAGGTATTTGTTATATGTACCTGCACTCCATCTGTTCCGTCTCTATCATTTCTTCCGCCAAAACCGCCACCCAATGTCTCAAGATAAACATATGGTTCATGCGTTTCTGGATCGTTCCCGGCAAAAACAGCCATCGAGTTGGCCCCGTTGGCGGCTCCAACAGTAGCCTCTGGAAGAGCAGAAGCCAAAGCTCCTATAACCACATCAATTATTCTCTGAGAGGTATGGGCTCTTGCCGCTACGGAAGCGGGAGCAACGCAACTCACAAGTGTGCCAGGAGGGGCTACAACATCCACTGCATCTAACACACCCTGATTATTTGGTATTTCCGAGTCAAGCATTGCTTTTAAAACATAACAAACAGCCGCTTTAGTTCCGTGCAAAGGAATATTTATATTACCAGGTGTTTGGTCAGAGGTCCCCGCGAAGTCAAATTTTGCCTTATTACCCCTTATCATAGCTTTTACTTTAATGGGAACATTGACAGCTTCACGCCCATCATCATCCATAAAGTCTTCAAAATCGTACTCACCATCAGGGATGCCAGCTATCGCTGTCTTCATTCTTTGATTGGTTCTATAAATAATTTCTTGAAAGACATTAGTAATAAGCTGACTGGTATATTTACTAGTCATATCCTGCAACCGTCGCTCGGCCAGATTTAACGCCGCAAATTGAGCATTATAATCACCCCGTCTCTCATCTCGAACCCTCACATTTAGAAGCAGAATATCAAAAAGGTCCTGCTCCAACTTTCCTCTCCTATATAGCTTTACTACCGGTATTCTCAACCCTTCCTGATATATCTCATTCATACCACCAGCCATAGACCCGGGTGACATACCTCCAATATCCGCATGGTGGGCAATATTGCAAACGAAACCTATTAACTTTCTATTTACAAAAACAGGTTTCGCAAGGCTCACATCAGGCAGATGAGTGCCCCCACCTTCGTGGGGATCGTTAGCCGCGAATATGTCACCTTCCTCAATGTCTTCAAGACTGAACTTTTTAAAAATCGCCTCCATCTGTCCCAAAACGGAAGCTATATGAATCGGTATACTATTAGAAGCCTGAACTACAAGGCGACCTGAACTATCTACTATGGCACAGGAGTGGTCGTGTCGCTCCTTTATGTTTGTGGAATAGGCGCTCTTCATTAATGCGACAAAGGCCTCGTCTACTATAGATTGGAACCCATTTGACAAAATTTCTGTTATTACTGGGTCCGGGTTACGTGTCCTTACTGTCATAATTAACCTCTATTATTAAATTTCCATAAATATCAATTTTCCCCAAATCACCTGGATAAATGATTGTCATGGCATCCAGCTGTTCAATTATAGTAGGCCCGTTAAAGAATTGACCTGAATATAGCTCACTCCTCTGATAAACTGGGGTTGTCTCTGCCCGCTCTGCATTGAACCATACTTCTCTAGATACCCGCGAAATAGGCTCCGAAACGGATTCAGGATTTTCTGTAACTTCCTGATTTTCTTTAGTTTTCCCTACCGCAGTAGACCTTATGTTTACTATTTCAATAGGATCATATTCGGTAAAATGTCCGTATGTGCGTTCATGCAGATGGTAAAAACGATCTCTTAGCTCGTCGAGCGATACATCCTGCAAATTAATTTTATCACCAGTAATGTCGATCCAGGGGACTGTTAACTCGAAGTTTTGCCTAACGTAACGCATATCGAATGCTATGCGTATTAGTCTATCCTTTTGCCCAATATCTTCTAATTCAAACCAATTGTTGGCTCTCATGCATAGATCTTCCAGATCTTCTTGTATTGATATCATTAACCCATCGTCGTAGGGCAATCTTCTTGTAATAACGAAGTCTTCTTTCAACTCTGATACAACCAGCCCCTGTGCGCAAAGGATCCCAGGTGCGGGGGGAATTAATATTTCACGCATATCAAGGGCTCGAGCCACATCCACGGCATGCAAAGCCCCAGCCCCACCAAACGGCATTAAAGTAAAGTCACGTGGATCATGTCCTCTCTCCACCGAAATAGTCCGTATAGCTCGCACCATATTTGCTACAACGATTCCAATGATGCCGTGGGCGGTGCGCTCGATACTAAAACCAAGCCTGTCCGCCATAGGTCTAATAGCTTCACGGGCTCTATCAAGACTTAAACGCATAGCACCGCCAATCAATCTGGTTGGAAGTCTTCCAAGAATTAAATTCGCGTCCGAAACAGTTGGTTCTCTCCCTCCTTGATCATAGCAAGCTGGACCGGGGTCTGCCCCAGCACTTGTCGGGCCAACTTTCATGAGTCCATCTCGGTCGAACCAAGCTATCGATCCACCCCCCGCGCCCACTGTATGTATATCGACCATCGGCAATCTTATAGGAAATCCGGCAACCGTACGATTGTATGAAATACCTGTTTCGTACTCTTGAATCAAGGCAACGTCAGCGCTCGTGCCACCCATATCTAGGGTGATAATATTAGGCGTGCCAGCCAACTTCGCTTGATATATAGCTCCGACCGTCCCCGCTGCAGGACCGGACAAGGCAGTTCGGATAGGCATTGAACTTGCCCTTTCTACCGACATTAATCCACCACTAGATTGATTTATGCCAAGTCGAGCTTTCGGAGCCATTTCAGTAAACTTACACCCTAATGACTTCATGTATTTTCCGATTAATGGTTGCAGATAAGCATTTAGGAGTGTTGTGGAAAACCGCTCATATTCGCGAAATTCCGGTTGCACTTGAGCCGATATGGACACGTGAATATCCGGTAGATGCTTCTTTAATTCAGCCCCAACACTTTCCTCGTGCTCAGGTCGTAAGAATGAAAACAAAAAACATATTGCACAAGACTCAGGGTTACTTTCCGATACGAGTCGAACCACTCTCTCAATCGCCTCCCTCGTCAACGGTTTTATGACTTGTCCTTTTGATCCAACGCGCTCGTTGACTTCAAATCTCATATGTCTAGGTGCTAACGGTGGCGGAAAATCCTCCTTAAGACTATACATTTTGGGTCGAATTTGCCTTCCTATTTCCAGCAAGTCCTTAAAACCTTCTGTTGTTATAACGGCAACATCGGAACCTTTTCTTTGGATTAAAGCGTTCGTAGCAACCGTGGTACCATGAGCCAACCTAACTATGTCACCCACTTCAATTCCGGCCAATTCCAGCAATGAATTCAAACCGCCCAAAATCGCCCTAGATGGGTCGTCTGGTGTAGAAGGTGTTTTGTGTAAAAATACACGCCCTGTTTGACTATTTACTGCATGAAAATCTGTGAAGGTGCCTCCAACATCAACTCCTATAGACCACATGGCGCTCTAATCCTTTTCACTATTGCTGGTCACTTATCGTAATCCTTAACATATTGTTATCAATTCGATAGTCCGGTTTGAACTAATGGTCCAACGCAATATAAGCCTCAACATTAAGCTTTCGAACTCTTGTCGAGGTCAGGATGAGATTTTGCCCAATCCGTATCGCGCTCATACGCCGCCGCCACTCGATAAACCATCTCTTCATTAAATTGGTCAGCTACTATCTGCATAGATAGTGGCAGGCCATTTTCACTAAATCCAATGGGGACAGCAAGTGCTGGATTCCCCGTAACATTAAAAGGTGTTCTCGCCTGTCTTGGATAATGTTTTTCGCAAGCCTCAAAATCTTCTATTGGGGGGGCAGGCTCCATGTTGTTGACCGTGACTATAGCATCAAACTCCAAAAATAGTTTATTAAACTCGCTTGCATAACGAGCCCTAGTTCGGGTCGCCTCAACGTAATCGACTGCAGTAAATGCGGTTCCGGGCAACAACCTGTTTAGCAAAGATTGACCATAATGTTCTGAACATCTGATCAACCAGTCCCGATGTATACTGCACGCCTCCGACAATAATATCACTCTATTACATGCGGCAAACTCTCCTAATGAGCGCGTGGATACTTCCAGTACTTCGGCACCTAGAGAGCCAAGAATATTAATAGCTTCTTCGATTGCATTAGTCATCTCGTCACTCGCGATCATATCATTCGTGTAAAAATGCCTAATAACTCCAATCTTAAGTCCCTGGATCCCTGCGTTTATATTGTCCGAAAAATTTTCTTGCTCTGTCCTTGCGCTGGCCGGATCCAACTCATCGTAACCAGATATTACTGATAATGTTAAGGCATTATCTCGGACTGTTCGAGTTAATGGTCCTATATGGTCCAGAGAAAATGATAGCGGAATGACTCCCGAACGACTCACACGTCCATAAGTAGGCTTCATCCCTATGAGTCCATTCATCGAGGCGGGATTTCTTACAGAACCGCCGGTATCCGAACCCAACGCTAAAGGTATAAACCCTGCAGCCACCGCTGCGCCTGAACCACTTGAAGATCCGCCCGGAAAATAATTTCTATTCCAAGCATTTCGAGCTGGTGGCCACGGTAAATCAAAAGAGGGGCCGCCAAGTGCAAATTCATGCGTCGATAATTTTCCTAGTAAAATAGCACCTGAATGTCTGAGCCTGGCAGTTACATGCGCATCTTCAGTAGCTATATTATCAATCAATAATTTTGAATGAGCCGTGGTGGGCCACGATTCTGCGTTTATGATATCTTTTAACCCATATGGGACGCCATGCAAGCAACCTAACGTTTGTCCCTGCATCACTTTTTCCTCCGCCTTTTTTGCCTCCTCTAGTGCCTGCTCAGGTCTAAAAGTTATAAAGGTATTGAAATGGACGTCATATTTTTCTATGCGGCTTATTAGTGCTTCGGTCAATTCTATAGGGGACAATTTTTTAGACGCTATAAGTTGCGCAGCCTCGCTTGCCTCGATCCAATGCAAATCTGTCATTTCGCGGATGACCACGTAGAAGCACAAAAAACATGTCCAGGCTCTTGTCCCCAATGATTAGTCCGATCCAGTTTGTCCGCCATGTCAGTCGCTTTGATCGCAGCAAGTTCCGCTTTTTCTATCCCAACAGCGTTAACGATATCTTCAGGCACAAACCTCTTTTGTATCTTGTTATCTTCCATTTTATTTCTCCAATTGTATGTTATGCTTTTGCCCGTTGTGAGGGAAACAACTCTAATTAATTTCAATATAACTTAAAGGAAAATCTATGGGTAACACACGTCTGATGGCACAAGGCCACCGACATATGGCTGCAGGCGGCCACCCATTAGCAACTCAAGCTAGTCTATCGATCTTAGAGGCCGGGGGCAATGCAGTCGACGCAGCTGTAGCCGGCGCTATGGTACTTGGGGTGGTCCAAAGTGACCTCGTCAACTTTGCTGGCGTAGCACCTATTATGATTCGCGACCCCAACACTACAGAAGTAACCACCATCAGTGGCGTGGGACGTTGGCCAAGAGCGGCAGATATAAATATCCTAATAAATATTCACGGCGGGCATATACCAGAAGGAATACTCCGATCTATCATTCCCGCCGCGCCAGACGCTTTTCTGACCGCATTGGAGCACTTTGGTACGATGTCTTTCGGTGAGGTTGCCGTTGGTGCTATTAAGGCCGCAGACGATGGATTTATAATGCATGAACTTATGGCGCAAACTATCATCGAAAATGAGGAAAAATATAGAAGATGGCCATCAAATGAAGCGATATATCTACCTGGAGGTTACCCGCCCACTGTGGGGCAAAACTTTGTGCAAAAGGACCTTGCCCGGACACTAAAATATATGGTGGACCAAGAAAAGGTAGCAAAGGGAAGTCGAAGATTCGGACTGCAAGCTGCTCGAAATGCTTTCTATAAAGGGGATATAGCAGTCGCCATTTCAGATTATCATTCACAAAATGGCGGTTGGATAACCATGAAAGACATGGCTGATTTTAACGTGACCATCGAGCCCCCTATCAAAGTAGAACGGCAAGGTGTAACCCTGTATACCTGTGGACCATGGTGCCAAGGATTTAGCTTGGCACAGATGTGGGCGTTTATTCGCGATATAAATTTAAAGGAATTAAGACATAATTCTGCTGAATATATTCACATATTGACCGAAATAATAAAGTTGGTCCTCGTAGATAGGGAGGTTTACTTAGGTGATCCCGAGTTTGTTGAAATTCCAACAGCAGAACTGCTTTCAGGCAATTATGCCAGCAGCCGGACCTCATTGATTACAAATGATTACATTATCCCAGAAGAAATCCTTTGGAAGGGGCCCAGGGAGACGATTGAAACGAGCATTATATCGCAAGACACCTCATATATGTGTGCCATCGATTCTAACGGCCTCTCAGCTTCCATCACGCCAAGTGATGGGTCGGCCAACACGCCAGTCACCCCAGGCTGGGGAATAAATCCATCCTCCAGAGGATCACAATCTTGGGCTGAAAATGGGCATCCTTCGTGTGTTGCTCCTTGGAAACGTCCGAGACTTACACCAAATCCAGCGATTGCCATCTTAAAAAATGGCTCTGTAATGCCCTTTGGCACCCCTGGGGCGGACGTACAAACCCAAGCCATGCTCCAAGTTTTATTAAATATATCCGAGTTTCAAATACCTCCCCAGAAGGCCGTCGAATTGCCCCGATTTGCTAGTTACGACGCACCCGATAGTTTTGAACCACACACAGCATTTCGAAATTTATTAAAAGTCGAAAACGATATTGATGAAATAACTGTTAGGTTGCTACGGGAAAAAGGCCATGTAGTAGAAACATGGCCCAGCCAGAATTGGAAGGCTGGTGCTGTTTGCGCCATTATAGATGAGCCTCGGAAACGGCTCTTACGAGGAGCCGCTGATCCACGGCGCCCATGCCTGGCAATGGGTCGGTAATAAACAAACGCTAGATATTGTTAGATATCGAATATGAGGTTATAAACGCTATCGAACCTGACTAATCAGCTAAATTGAAAAATTCATACTGCCGAGGAATTAGGATATCGGATAAATTTATGGGGAGTAATTTGATGTGCGCCAAACGAGCTACAAGCCTTGAGACATTCATGGAGGGTGTCGAAACGCATAACCCCGCAGAGCCCGAGTTTCATCAGGCCGTTCGCGAGGTGGCCGCGGATGTAATCCCCTGGATGCAAGACTATCCGGAATATTTAGACGCTCAAATTCTAGAGCGAATGGCTGAGCCCGACAGAATAGTATCTTTTCGTGTATGCTGGGAAGATGACAAGGGCGACATTAGAGTAAACAGAGGATATCGGATTCAAAACAACAACTCAATCGGCCCATATAAAGGTGGCATTCGATTTCACCCATCCGTAAATCAGTCAGTGCTAAAATTTCTCGCGTTTGAACAAACATTCAAGAATTCATTAACAGGTCTCCCCATGGGTGGTGGCAAGGGTGGAGCTAACTTCAATCCAAAGGGAAAGTCAGATAACGAGGTTATGAGATTCTGCCAGTCATTCATGACTGAATTATATCGGCACGTCGGGGCAGATACCGATGTTCCCGCGGGGGATATCGGCGTAGGGGGCCGGGAAATTGGTTTTATGTTTGGCCAATATAAAAGAATCACAAATCATTTCACTGGCGTTTTGACAGGGAAAGGAATGGAATATGGTGGCAGTGAGATGCGGCCCGAGGCCACCGGATATGGAGCCGCCTATTTTCTTGATGAAATGCTAAAAACTAAAGACGATAGCATTGACGGAAAAACCGCTTTAATTTCGGGTTCGGGCAATGTTGCTACTTTCGCAGCAGAAAAAGTTACCCATAGAGGAGGCAAAGTGCTCACCTTATCTGACTCATCTGGATTTATTTTTGACAAGGAAGGTATAGATGCTGAAAAGTTGGATTGGATAAAAGAACTTAAAAACGTGCGGAGAGGAAGAATTTCGGAATATGCGGAGAAGTTTAAAGGTGCTGAATTTCACGAAGGAAGACGGCCGTGGAGTGTGCCTGCAGACGTAGCTATGCCATGCGCCACTCAGAATGAAATCTCATCCCAAGATGCATCTACGATGCTGTCTAACGGTATTATTGCTGTCTCAGAAGGTGCCAATATGCCGACCGACATAGAGGGAATACACATCTTTCTCGATGCTAAAATTTTGTTTGGTCCAGCTAAAGCTGCAAATGCAGGTGGCGTGGCTATGTCTGGTTTAGAGATGAGCCAGAATTCCGAGCGGCGGTCGTGGAGTAACGAAGAACTCAGAAAAATGTTGAGAGACCTAATGACAGGTATCCACTCAACCTGTGCCAGCGCCGGAACACAAAAGGATGGATGGTGCAACTACGTCGCAGGCGCCAACATTGCTGGGTTCAAAAAAGTAGCCGACGCAATGTTGGCTTTCGGCGTCGTCTAATGTATCAGGGAACGTTTTTCTTGAAACGAATCACTTTACTCACCCATCTGGTCGCATGAATGTCGAAACAACGATTCAAACGCTATAAATCTGTAACAATTTTTCCTTAGGTTTTTTGGGAAGTCGGCTTATTCGAAATAGAACTTCTGAGTTGAAGTTCCTTTAGCTGCGACTGGCTGACTTCACCGGGAGCATTCATCATCAAATCTTCAGCTTTTTGGTTCATCGGAAATAGTATTACCTCACGAATATTAGGTTCATTTGCTATCAGCATAACAATCCGATCTATTCCCGGAGCAAACC
>CAYFGZ010000085.1:0-312 GCA_964342575.1 uncultured Nisaea sp.
CAGGCGGTCCAATAGGGCCGGGATTTCCTGGTGATCCAGCGGCGGGCAGTCTGCCTGCTCCATGCGAACCGGGGTCAACTTGCCCTGGTGACGGTGCCCCAGGGGCAGGGGCGTCGGTCTCTTGCGTTCCAAGTCCTGAAGCGCCGTGCCCACCGACGGGCAGTCCTGGATTAGCAGGTCCTGGTGCTGCAGGTCCTGGTGTTTCAGGTCCTGGTGTTTCAGGTCCTGGTGCTGCCGATCCTGGTGTTTCAGGTCCCGGTGTTTCAGGTCCCGGTGTTTCAGGTCCCGGTGTTTCAGGTCCCGGTGTTTCAG
>CAYFGZ010000085.1:412-14812 GCA_964342575.1 uncultured Nisaea sp.
GCCCCGGTGTTTCAGGCCCCGGTGTTTCAGGTCCTGGTGTTTCAGGTCCTGGTGTTTCAGGTCCTGGTGTTTCAGGTCCTGGTGCATCGCCGCCTCCAAATAACCCTTCAGCAAGCCCGGGGATACCGCCGCCACCGTCCGGTAATCCAGGCCCTCCCATGGCACTTACAAGATCGTTGACCATCTCTCCAGAACTAGTCGGAGTTGTTATTCAGTCTAAACCGCTGGATAGGCGTACTATCCTGGAACAAAGTGCATCTATGCGTGATCAGAGTCCATAAAATGATAAAAAAGTTTCCATGGTCGCCTGTGTTGCCACTGTTGTTGCTATTTCTCTCTACAGGGTTACACATCATAGAGCCAACATTTGTGGAGCAAATGAGGCATAGAGTTTTCGACGAGTATCAGCGTATCAAACCGAGAGCATACACAAATGATATACCGGTTCGGATTCTAGATATCGATGATGAGAGCCTGAACCAAATTGGCCAGTGGCCGTGGCCTCGGGATCTTATGGCTGAAATTGTGTCTCGCCTGAATGAGTTAGGAGCATCCGCTGTGGTGTTTGATATGGTTTTCTCCCAACCTGACAGGTTGTCGCCTTTGAGTTTAAGTAAAATCCTTCCAAAGAGACCCGAATTTGATGAAACAAGAAAAAGTCTTCTTAATATTACGGATAATGATGAAATATTTGCGCAAACAGTTGATGGCGCATATGTCGTTACCGGATTTGCTATGACGAATACAGATACATCTGACAAATTGCCAGCGATAAAGGCGGGTTTCGCCGAAAACGGGGACCGCGCCGCTCCATATTTACCAGCCTACGCTGGAGCAATGAAGGTTTTATCTAAAATAGAAGACAAGGTTGCGGGGAATGGCGTTATAAATGCGATACCCGAGAGTGATGGAGTTTATCGACGTATTCCTATGTTTGTGAATTTAAGAGATAATATATATCCTTCCCTGGTGGCAGAGGCGTTGCGAGTGGCCCAAGATGCATCCACCTACATAATTCAGGCGGTTGGGGCGAGCGGCGAAGAAGGATTTGGAGAAACGGGATTAGTGAGCTTTAAAGTCGGCGCCGTGAAAGTTCCGACGGATGAAAATGGGCAGATCTGGGTTCGATTTGCGGGAGACCTTCCAGATCGGTATGTGCCCGTTTGGAAGTTATTAAATGGTACGGCCTCCCCCGAAAAAATAGAGGGCCACATTGTTCTTATAGGAACATCAGCCGCGGCTATGAAGGATTTGCGACCAACTCCGTTAGACCCGGCAGCCGCCGGAGTTAGCCTTCATGCGGAAGCGTTGGAGACAATCCTAACTGGCAACTATCTCGAACGGCCTGATTTTGCCCGTGGGCTGGAAATTGTTGGCAGCGTGGTTCTGGGATTGCTCCTCATATGGCTCCTTCCGAAATGGGGATCGGTATGGTGTGCTGTACTAACGTTGATAGCCGTATCCGGCGTAGTGGCTGGGGCCTGGGTAGCTTTCGATGTTTATAATTGGCTTTTTGACCCAATTTATTTCAGTGTGGTTATATTGATAATATATTTGACTCAATCTTTACTTATTTTCCTTGCCACTGAGGCTGAAAGGGCTCGAGTGCGGGGAGCCTTTGGAATGTACCTATCACCGGCACTGGTTAAACAACTAGCTGCTGACCCTGAACAGCTAAAGCTGGGTGGAGAAATGCGAGAATTATCGATCCTATTTTGTGATGTTCGGGGGTTTACTTCGATTTCAGAACTTTATGACCCGGAAGGTTTAACCCAACTCATAAATCGTTTTTTGACTCCAATGACACAAATCATAATGGATAGAATGGGGACTATAGATAAATATATGGGGGATTGCATAATGGCTTTTTGGAATGCTCCTCTCGATGTCCCTGCCCACGTTGCGCAGGCGTGCCGTTCCTCGCTACAAATGTTTGAAAAACTCGACGAATTGAATAATGAGCTTGAGCAGGAAGCTACGGAGAACGGGAAAGAGTTCAGGCCCTTAAACATTGGGGTGGGACTTAATACTGGATCGGTGTGTGTTGGAAATATGGGATCAAATCAGCGTTTTGATTATTCAGTACTGGGAGATGATGTAAACTTGGCATCACGCCTAGAGGGTCAATCTAAGACCTATGGAGTTGACATTGTAATTAGTGAAACAACAATGCAAGCAGTACCCGAGTTTGCCACCATTGAATTAGATCTAATTCAAGTAAAAGGTAAAACGGTACCGGTCCGTATTTTTGCTCTCATTGGAGACGAGGATGTCGCTGGATCTGGCTGGTTCTCAAGTTTCAGCGATATTCATGCAAAATTGATTTCTGCGTACCGAACCCAAGATTGGAGTGAATCAACCGATTTAATTGCCCAGGCACGATCTGCAGCTGGACCAAAATATGAGGGGTTGTATGATCTCTTTGAGGAAAGAGTTGCAGAGTATAAAGCTGATTCACCTGGACCGGATTGGGATGGCGTCTTTATAGCAACAGACAAATAAATGTTGCCTCTCCAGAAGCGCTCTAAATAGTTAATGTATTGCTATTGTCTTTGAGCCCATATCTGTATGAGGATATTCTTTTCGCAGCAATTGCGAATAAGTCGCAATATACTTGACAGCGCTATGAAAATGCTATTCATTCGCAACCTCACATATTTGAAAAGGTTAATTTCAACGGGAGTCAAACGGATGAAGAGCATAATTTCTACTTGGGTCATCGCTGCTGGTGTCGCAGGAGCTGCAATTTCGGTGGGGCATCCCGCTAAGGCCGCGGACATTTACGGGCCATTTCCGGTTACCTATAAAGACTGGGTTGGCCCCGAAAAAAATTCTGTAGCGTATACTGGACAGATGGCTAGACACGTCCTCCATGACTCATTGAAAGCGCTAGCGGGAAAGGGGAATGGCAAACCAAATCCTGAACTAAAGAAGAAAATGTTGAGTTATTATGCGGAAAAGGATGCTGGTAGAAAAATATTGGCTCCCAAGAGTAATAAAGGTTTTAAGATTAAACAAACTGGGGTCGATCAGATAAGCAAGAAAAAGAATCTTGCTGGAAAGACATATAAGGGGTTAGTTCCGGGCTGGCCCGGGAATAAAACGGGCAAAGAAGTGGTCCTCCACATGATAGATAAAGCCTCATCTGCAAAAAAGGGCTTTGATCCGTCAACTGGGTATGACTACAAGCAACTAATTTCTAAATTTATCATGGGTGCCGTTTCCTATAATCAGGCTGTAGACAATTATCTTGACGAAAAGTTAGGGCCAAATAAGAAGCCAAATGACAAGCAATACAAAAAGGGTAAGCCATATACAGGAAAGGAGCATTCCTGGGACGAGGCCTTTGGATATTGGGGTGCTGCCGCTCACGGTTTAACATTAACGGCAAAGCAGAACTATGAAATTGCAAAGCGAGGAAAGAAATCTAAATCCCCAGAAGCGGCCCTAAAATACGCTGATTACAACGGTGATGGCGTGGTGGACCTCTATAGAGAGTTCAATTTTGGTCATGCCTATTATGCTGCGGCGTATGATAAAAAAGGTAGGACATCGTATTACAACAATATTACTAGGGGTTTCATCTATGGGCGTACCGTTATTGCTAAGGCTAAAGGTAAAAAACTCACAGACGTTGAGCGAGGAAAATTACGCAGCATAGCCCGTAGTATAGAGGCGAATTGGGAGAAAGTAATAGCAGAGTCAATCTTCAAATACGCTGGGTCGGTCTACAAAGATTTGGACAAGATGAACACAATCATTGAGGCCAAAGGAAACACCGATAAGGTTTTCCGAAAGTACGCTAAGCACTGGGGCGAACTTAAGGGGTTTTCAATGGCGCTTCAGACGGGGAGAAAAAATCAAGGTGAAATCGCCGTTAAGCTCAACAGGATGATTGGATTTGGGCCTGTATTGCCGAACGGTAGTCAGGTTGTTGATGTAGAGCGGAACGGTGACTTCGTTAAAGATCAAGGGCAAAGTATGGGAGAATACATGCTCCACATGCTGAAAATTCAGCGTTTAATGGTAAAAGAATTCGACGTTAAAGCCCGCGTGAACGACAAGTTGGCAAGTCTTGAGGGATTGATAAAGAAGGTCGGAAAAGGAGATAGCGCCGAAAACGACTAATTTTTAAACGCAAACGAGTGAGTGCGGCGCCAGGGGATACTTTCCTGGTGCCGTCCTCATTTTTAAAGACAGTGTTCGGAAGGTAATAGTGGAGATTATATCAACCTTTTTTGAAGGCTTTATGGATCCAAGAAAACGTGTGTGTTTGTTGTACCTAGGCTCTGCCTTGGCTATCGGAATGCTTTGGCTGGTAATTTGCCAGCGCCGATCCCTTCGCTCAGCCTTTGGAATTTGTTTTTCGAGGGAAGCCTGGTGGTCTGTTTCAGCAAGGCAGGACTATGCACTGCTTTTTTTGAATAAGGTATTTTTTCTGCTTATTTCTCAGGCTTGGTTTTCCAGCACAGTAGCTACCTACGCAATCTTTGAGCTACTTCACGAAGTCGTTCCTGTCAGGCCAAACTTGGAGTTGTCCAAGGCAAGCGTTGTAATATTATTCACCCTATCAATTTTCTTGCTGGACGATTTTACTAAATATCTTGTTCACTGGCTTCTACACAATGTTCGCTGTCTATGGGTGTTTCATAAAGTACATCATTCCGCTACCAGCTTGACACCCTTTACTATATTTCGGACGCATCCAATTGAAATGCTACTGTTTTCAGCTAGATCAATTTTCGTAAGAGCTTTTGTAATAGCAGTATTTGTATTTTTCTTTGGGGACGGAGTTGACCTATATACGGTTTTGGGTGTCAATATCGGTCTTTTTATATTTCATATACTTGGGTCGAATCTGCGTCATTCGCACATTTATATAGGATATTGGGATTGGTTAGAAAAGTGGCTGATTTCGCCAGCACAACATCAAGTACATCACTCGGCGAATCCCAACCATCACGGCAAAAACCTAGGAGTTGTTTTAGCTGTCTGGGATCGTTTGGCCGGAACTTTGATGACTGCTCCAAAATACAGAACCTTTGATTTTGGGTTTGCGGTACATGAACAAAACAGGCTGGGGACGCTGAAATATGTATACCTCAATTCTTTTGTTGAAGGATTTCGAATCCTTTGTAACCCTTTTTTAAAAAGGCCTATAGACGATGTTAAAAAAACGACTTAGCAGGTTGTTAATTGCCTTCTTTTTGGCCGCGTTGGGTGGCCACTCGCTGAATTCGTCTCTCATTTTCGCCGATGAGTCCGCTATAAATATATATTCCCATAGACAGCCTTTTCTTATAAATCCTTTTCTCTCTGCTTTTACTGAGAATACTGGAATAAAGACAAATATCCTCTATTCCAAAAAAGGATTGGCAGCGCGGATTCAAGCTGAAGGAATACATACTCCAGCAGATGTGGTTTTGACAGTGGATATAGCAAGGCTCATGGCTTATTCAAATAAAGATCTACTGACACCAGTTACCTCCAAAGTATTGAGTAGGAATATTCCTGAACATTTAAGAGCACGAGACAACACATGGTTTGCGTTTTCGAAAAGGGCCCGAGTAGTTGCGATTGCAAAGGAGCGTGTTAGTCGAAACGCGATCAAACGAATTGAAGAGTTGAGCGATCCACGATGGCATGGTCGCATATGTAGTCGCCCTGGGAGTCACGTGTATAACCGTTCCTTACTGGCCTCAATTATAGCAGCAAATGGTTTGGAAAAGGCTAGGGAGTGGGCGACGGGTTTGGTTGAAAATTTAGCTCGTCGACCACAAGGAAATGATCGAGCTCAAATCAAAGCTATATTCAGCAGGGAATGTGATCTAGCCCTAGTGAATAATTATTATTATGGCAAACTACTTTATTCCAGCGACAGAAACCAAAGGAAATGGGCGGAGAGCGTGTTGCTAGTTTTTACAAACCAGAATGATAGGGGAAACCATGTTAATATATCTGGCGGTGGGGTTGTGAAGTATTCAAAGAACAAAGAAAATGCAGTCAAACTACTAGAATTCTTAACTGGCGAGTATGCACAAGGATTGTATGGTGAAATTAATTTCGAGTACCCCGTAAATCCGAAAGTACAACCGGCGCAAGAATTGAAGCGGTGGGGCGCCTTTAAAGAAGATAAAATAAGTATAGAGCGCATTGCTGAATTAGCTCGAGCATCCCAGAAAATGATTGATAATGTAGGATGGTAGGCTCGACATTCATGAAAAGAATGGTTGTTGATGACTGGATTCAGGGACATTCGGCATGAAGAGTTAATAACAATCATAACTTAGATAACAACTTCCTTTTAACAGTTTGATGAACAGTATCTTTGGGTAGGTAAAAAATATTATGGTATGCGAACGATTCTTAGTTGCATGCTCAACAATGTTAGTTTACATTGATACTTGAGGTGCATCTGAAAACAGGTGTTACCAAAGTGTTGGGAGGTTAGGCGTCTATATGGTTTGACCTCTTCCAGTCGGCGAAGCCCAACCAGCTTCCGTTTTTCCCCCGGAATGGGCTCGCCGACTTTAATCTTGTTTTTCAAAAAACCACTGTTTGATTTTGGGACTTGAAATAAACTCTCGGAAAAATCTAAATGCCGGTTTTGAAGCATCTAAAAATCTCTAGAGGCCTTTTTCAGATCTTTATGTTAGGATTGGGCCATCTTATGATGCCACAGGGCGGGTAGAATTGAGATTGCCCAAACTTAAACAGGGAAAAGCAGGTACGATTGGAGATTGGGTATGCATGAAGGAGTGTGGTTGACAGTTTTAGGCCTTTTTGGGCTTATGACTATTGCGGTGTTAATCCTTCCATTGTCTCGCAAGGTAAAAATGCCGTACACAGTTTTGTTGGCTGTTGTGGGTATTGTAATTGGGTTTTTTGATAACTGGTTTGGGATCTCGCATTCCGAATTTGGAATCTTCAGCCAATTTTTCCAGAGTTTTAGTGGTTTTGAACTTACCTCTGAAATCATATTTTTCATTTTTCTCCCAGTATTAATTTTCGAAGCCAGTTTAGCGATAGACGTTCGCAAACTTCTTTCCGATATCCGTCCAATACTTTTTTTGGCAGTCGTAGGCTTGTTTATCTCATCTTTTTTGATTGGAGGCGCGGTATACGCAGTGTCGGGGATGGGGTTTGTTGTATGTCTGCTGCTAGGTGCTATTTTATCAGCTACGGACCCTGTTGCAGTGGTTGCTATATTTAAGGATTTAGGTGCTCCCAAACGATTAGCGATACTCGTTGAAGGTGAAAGCTTATTTAATGATGCCACTGCAATTGTTTTATTCACTATTTTAGCGGCTATGGTTGCCGGAAGTGCGGAGGCTGATCTTGCAAGCGGCAGCCTCCAGTTCATAAAGGTTTTCGTTGGTGGTATTGTCGTTGGCTACATTATGGCAAGGATATTTTCTTGGGTTATTGGTAAGGTAGGCGACATTGCATTGGTGGAGGTAAGTTTAACTATTTCCCTTGCCTATTTGGCCTTTCTAGTTGCTGAACACTACCTACATGTGTCTGGAGTTATGGCAGTCGTTACAGCGGCACTCGTCATTGGCTCGCATGGAAGGACCAGTGTTTCGGGCCATGGTTGGGAACTTTTAGAAGAGACATGGGAAACTTTGGGTTTCTGGGCGAACTCCTTGATTTTTATTTTAGTTGGGATAGCCGTTCCAACGATCTTGGCTGCCTTCGGACCAGAAATGTGGTTAACGTTGGTTACACTACTTGTAGTTGGTTTTGGAGCCCGAGCGCTTTTGACCCATGGTATTCTTCCTATTCTCAGCTACACGGGGATTTGTCCACCGGTTAACTTGGGGTTTAGAACTGTGATGTGGTGGGGGGGGCTTCGTGGAGCGGTATCATTGGCATTAGCATTAGCTGTTTTCGAGAATCAGGCTGTCCCGCCAGAAGTCAGGAATTTTGTAGTAGCGCTTGTATGTGCTTTTGTTCTTTTCACTTTGTTTATCAATGCCACTACTGTAGGGGCAGTAATGAAGGCATTTGGCCTGGATAAACTATCGAGTGACGATCTAGCGATAAGGGATAGGACGGTTGAAAAGGCTTTGGCAGAAATAACTAGCAGTATCCCCGATATAGCAGAAAATAATACAATTTTTGGTCAGGTGGCAGAGCAAGCTGTTAACGGATACAGAAATCGTTTAAGCCTTATAAAAAAAGCGGTAGAGGGAGAAAATACAATAGATCCTGATGGCTGGTTAAAGATAGGTCTACTCTCGGTGATTGGGCAAGAACGGAAACATTATTTTAGCGATTATGCCAAGGCGTATGTTGACCCCTCGAACACACGTGATTTAGTAGCCATTGCGGATGAGCTTTTAGACGCAGTCAAGGTAGAAGGGGTTGAGGGTTATCAAAAAGCATGGGAAAGAACCCTTGGTTTTGACTGGCGCGTTCGATTTGCTATGAATTTGCAACGAAAGTTCTCCATAGTTGGTCCTTTGCGTAACAATTTGTCTGACCGTTGGACACGGCTTCGTTCAATGCTTTCTGCTTTGACTCGTATAAAAAATAATGGAATAGAGGACTTGCAGGCCCTGATAGAGCCAAGTGTCACTGATCGACTGCGGGGTCTTTTAGAGGAAAGAATTTCAAAAACGGAAGCAGCTTTAAATGCCCTGAGGAAGCAATATCCGGAGTATGCAGACCAAGTTCAGATACGTCACCTTGACAAGATAACGTTGCACCAAGAGCTCTCCAAATACAAAGATTTGTACGATGACTCTATTATAAGTACTGAGATTTACGTAAGTCTTGAAACGGATCTTAAGGCTCGCGAGCGTCTTGCTTCCGAGGAGCCGGAATTAGATTTGGGCTTAGACAGACTAGAACTCGTTTCTGCTGTGCCACTATTTAAAGATATAGACCAAGATAAACGCCGTTCCATCGCGGATCTGCTTAGGCCACAGCTGATTGTTCCCGGGGAAACACTGTGCCGAGCAGGTGAACAAGGCGACAGCATGTTCTTTATTTCATCGGGAGCCGTGGCAGTCCAATTAGCAACGGAGACACTAACTCTTGGATCAGGGGAATTTGTTGGCGAAATGGCTCTATTAAATGATGCTCCAAGAACCGCTACGGTTGTGGCTGAGTCCTTTTGTGAAGTGTTGGTACTCAGAAAAGCAGAGTTTTTGAACCTACTAGCTTCGAACCCCGTCATGAAAGAAGCGATAGAGAAAGTAGCTGAACAGCGTGCGATTAATTAGCAAAGCCTGAGACGACTGGCGTCATAGTTTAATCTGTGCAATGCAATTGATTACGCTCAATTAGTTTTGATTGTGGTGTATGACTGCTATAGCCCAATGGGCATCTCTCAGAGATGATATTTCCTGATTTTATAAAATACGACTATTTTATGTCTTATATTTATTAATTTAAAGAAAAATACACTTTTCGTTTTCCGATGATTAACCGGAGGACTCATTTATTTCTCAGGAGGTAGGTTTGTTTAAAGATGTGAGAGGGTTAAAGTTAACGACAGAGCATCAAGAAGCAGTTGAGGCTTTTGACGTCACTGTTTATGAGTTTCTTGCGTCAGGTCGCGACACAGGACCCCTCTTGCAGTCGTTAGACGAAACAGACCCCAATATGCTGATGGGAGTATGCCTTCGCGGTTATCTGATGAAAATGGCTAATCTTAAAGAATGGGAATCTAAAAGTCTGGAGGTGTTAAAGCGTGCTAACGAACTTGCTCTATCCGCTACCCCAAGAGAGCAAATGCACGTGCAAGCACTAACCGCTTGGTGCGCTGGGAATCTGACAAAAACGGCTAGAATTTGGGATACAATTTTGATTAATTATCCTCTTGATCTTCTCGCACTGAGATTGGCTCACAACATGCATTTCTTTCTGGGTGATATTTGGCGTATGCGAGATTCGATCGCTCGAGTCCTGCCTCATTGGGATGAGAAAATTCCAGGGTACGGTTTTGTTCTTGGGTGTCATTGTTTCGCACTTGAGGAGGCGGGCGATTACTCGGCGGCTGAACAGCATGGACGTCGGGCCGTAGATATAAATGTGAATGATATTTGGGCTGGACATGCAGTGGCTCACGTCCTGGAAATGCAGGGGCGTCGGAAAGAGGGCATAGAGTGGATTTCCAGGCACGAAAAGGATTGGCGTAAAAGAGGACTTTTTGCCAAACATCTGTGGTGGCATCGAGCACTGCATTACCTAGAATTCGAGGAGTTCGACTCGGTGTTAGATGCCTACGATCGCCAATTTTGGCCAGAACCGTCCGAGGACAATATAGATATATGTAATAGTTCCAGTATGTTGATGCGCTTGCACATGGTCGGAATAGACGTCGGTACTCGTTGGGGATCGGTAGCCGATATATCATCCACACGTACTGAAGATCGTTTTCGTCCATTCAACGACCTTCACTTCGTTATGGCGTTGGCTATGTCGGGTCGCATTACAGAAGCTGAACACATAATTAGATCGATGCGAGAATTCTGCCACGCGAATGACTCAGATAGGGTTTCCGTTTCAGCAGTTTACAAAGATCCGGCAATACCCGTAGGTGAAGCAATAATAAGCTACTCAAAACATGATTATAAGTCTGTAGTTACATCGATGCTCGAGGCCCGCTATCAGATGAGAACTCTAGGAGGAAGCTGGGCTCAGAGAGATGTTTGGGTTCGCATGCTGATAGATGCGGCTATTAAAAATGATGAGCCAAATTTATCTCGAAGCCTGTTAGCAGAACGTATTGCTACGCAGCCGTTGAGTGGGCCAACCTGGATCCTTTATTCGAAAATTTTAAAGAAAACGGGTGACATGGCTGCGGCTACTGCGGCTCGCATAGAGGGCGAAAAACTTTTAGCAGTATAAAAAAGAAAAGTCGCCTAGCTTGATGTCCCATTCAACAAGAAAACCCGGGAGAAGCCCCCGGGTTTTTTTGCGCATTGAATGCGTTACTAAGAACGAGTATTTCGCATAATTAAGTATGCAACTAATGCGGCTGCAACTACGCCTACCATTCCGGCGTTGCCAAATTTTGCCACCAATTCGCCAATATTTCCTACTATATCAATAGCAAAAAAATCAGTGAAGCTTTGCCCAAAAAGAACCTGTAGGAGTGTTAGTGTAGCCACAAGCCACAACAATAACTCCAACACATTCGTAAGCCATTGCCGAATTTCAGTCATTTGTGCACCCTTTCATAGGTATTTTCCATCGGGTACCTAATTAGATTGGTAAAAGTTGTAACTAGCTCTTCATAACAACCTAAAGAGACCTAACCCGAGACTACCAAACTGCTAATTAGAGCTATAAATCTGCTCCGAAACAGCTGGCAGTCTCGGGAGGATTTTTAGGGGTTTAGTTATCTTTTGTTAATTAGGTGAAGGATGATTCCAGCGGCAATCAGGCCTACGAGACCCGCCCCAGAGAATTGTCCGATTAATCCAATCAAGTTGCTGGAGACATCCGCGCTTATAAAGACGAGGGCTTGGGGAAACAGTATTTGAAGCACTACGCCCAGAGCGACGATTACCAAAGCAAGTTCTGTGGCTGACCTCAGCCACCTAGAGATGGAGTCCAACATTTATTCCTCCTTTAATCAACTTTCCTGTTTTTATGTATATTGTGAAAACTATTAACTATTTTCCTTAATCTTGCGCAACTATTAATCTATTGCGTCGGTGTTTGCATTTTACAATACCCAATTTATAGCTGCAGGTCAAAGCCCAAAATAACATTAGGCGCTGTATCTTGTGTAAATAATAGCCTTCTTGTCAACATATAGTTGAAAAAAAATAATATATCTAGGTATTCTCCCCAGAGACGCGGGGTAAATCTCCGTCGGCGATGCGCTAGTTTTTCGCAAAAGTTGGCGAATCCTAGTATAAAAGTTGTTAGATTAAACTATTTTTTGGGGGGACGATGTATTGTGATTGATAATCCATTGTTGTTTTTCAATGTGGTTTTCCTGTTAAAGCGGGGTGTCTAGCAATTAAAATAACAAGTGAGCTTCGGGGTTCGGGCTTTCAACCAGGGAATTATGAAGCAGTGGCCGTTGGTTTTTTTTGGAATGGTGCCTCCTGGGTGAGTTCACGTCCTTTATATGCATTCCACATAATGTGTTAACAATTATGCTTTCAAATCAATGTGTTTATCTGATGTGGTTATGGAAAACTTTATAATGCTTCCCGTTGAACTAATCATCTACGTTGCCTTCGTTTATATTCTGGCTGGGTTTGTAAAAGGAGTGGTCGGGGTAGGTTTACCCACTATTTCTTTAGCACTGTTAGCTGCTGTCTTGGGATTGAAGGAAGCAATGCTCATTCTCCTTGTTCCAAGCCTAATCACTAATTTAGTTCAGGCTCTAACAGGCGGCAGATTATATGAACTCACAAAACGTCTTTGGATATTTTTATTATCGCTTTGTCTTCTGACCTGGTTTTCTACTGGAGTGCTAGTGATAGCTGATGGCAATCTTTTAACAATTGGCCTGGGGATAGTTTTGTTACTGTATTGCGCCAGTTATTTCTTTGAAATAAAAATTCCAGAGCCTGGTGAAAAGGAAAAGTGGCTGAGTCCTTTGATGGGAGGTTTGACTGGAGTTAGTACAGGGTTAACAGGGACCTTTGTCGTTCCCGGAACTCTTTACCTTCAAAGCATGCGATTAAACCGTCATGCACTAGTGCAGTCAATGGGGTTGTCTGGCAGTGTAGCAACGATTTCCTTGGGAGTTTCTCTTGGTGGAAGAGGGGTGTTAAATCACGATTTACTGATCATATCCTGCGCTATGGTAATCCCAGCTTTGATAGGAATGGCGCTTGGCACAAAGGTTCGTTTAAAAATTGATGAAGGTTTATTTAAAAAATTATTCTTCATATCTTTATCTGCAATTGGAATTTGGATAATAACCAGTGCCGTTATTAATTTGAACTAGAATAAATTAGGTTGCGCAAAAGAACCAATTAACCGGTTGTATAGGAAACTGCGCCCCTACCAGTTTGCACTCTACATAATGTGTTAACAATTATGCCTACATTTTAATGTGTTACATCTGATGTACTTAATGAAAATGGTGCCGGCTGGGGGACTCGAACTCCCGACCTGATGATTACAAATCAACTGCTCTACCAACTGAGCTAAGCCGGCTAAGTGGTGCTAGCAAACAACTTCAATGTTCCTATAGCATATAAGAATGGCATAGCAAATGTCTGTTAGAGGTTTCGAGGTGATTTGGCTGGTTGTTGGCTCTTGGGAGTACCGCTGAACTCAGCTCCCGGGCTCTTTCCTCGGTTCCTTCGTGCCAGTTCTCCTCCGATGTGTTTCGTATAGCGCTACACTCGCAGCATTTGAGATGTTTAATGTTGTAAAATCGGCGGAGGTAGGAAGCCTGATTAGTTCGTCACAGCAGCGACGGGTTAGTTGACGCAAGCCCGCACCCTCAGCCCCTAAAACTAGCGCAACCCGTTTATCCAAATACGCTTCACCAATTGTAGTGGTCGCATCATCAGTCAAACCCGAGCACCAAAAGTCATGTTTTTTTAGCTCTCTCATGGAGCGAGCGATGTTGGTAACTCTTAATAATGGGAGCCGTTCTATCGCGCCCGAAGCAGCTTTTGCAATAACTCCATCGACCTTGGGGGTGCGGCGGTCGTGAACGATGACGGCATCTGCTGAAAATGCAGCAGCAGATCTAACCACAGTTCCTATGTTATGAGGATCAGTTACCTGGTCCAGGATGATAACAAGTAAAGTACTGATTGCTTTATTTTTTCGCAGGAAATCTTGTAGGCTAGTTGACTTGATTTCTTGGACCACCGCCACAGAACCCTGGTGAACGGAGCTTTCAGGTACCAGGAAACTTAGCTGCAGAGGTTGCAATACTTCGATCTCGATCCTTGCTTGAGGTGTAAGCGTCAAGCGACGGTCGATTGCTTTTGAAATATCAGTATGATTTTTGGGGGAGCAGTAGATCTTATGAATAATACGCTCAGGATTTAATATAGCGGCCAATACAGTGTGCTTTCCCCAAAGTAGCAAAGGATTGTCTCTGCCGGCGATGGGGATCTTAAATGCTGTCGCAGGCGCTGTATTGCGTCTCCCTAATTTTCTGTTACCACGTCTCCTACTCTGCTTAATAAAGTTATCGGTCACTCTGCTAACATCCTAAACTATTTATCTTTTTTAATAATATCACCTAGAGTATTATAAGGATCTTTGCTAGATTATTACTTCTAAATACCTAGTTTACTCGTTTTTACGTTGACAAACAGCCGAGTTTCCTCATATTGCGCACTTCTTTTTTTGTATTTCCTCGGGAAGGGCAAGATTTAGGTTCTCGCGTCTCGGATATCTTTGGTGGGGTGCCCGAGTGGCTAAAGGGGACGGGCTGTAAACCCGTTAGCATTGCTT
>CAYFGZ010000086.1:0-14752 GCA_964342575.1 uncultured Nisaea sp.
GATACAATGAGTGGCGAGGAATCTGCCAATCTCGCGAAGGAAGCGGCAGGTAATAAAGGGGGGGATGCGATATTTATCGAAACAGACGTTACAAGCCATGAGAGTGTGAAGTCGGCTGTCGCTGAAACAATTAGGTGTTATGGAAAACTCAATGTCCTACACAATAATGCCGGGGGCTCAACGATGCAGGATGGTCCGGTTACTGAAGCCCCGGATGAGGAGTTTTGGAGAGTTATCAAACTAGATCTGTTTGGTACTTTTGTGTGCTCAAAACATGGTATCCCTGCGATCATCGAGGCTGGTGGGGGGTCGGTCATCAACATGTCGTCCAATGTAGCTCTAATGGCATTGCCAGGACGTGACTGTTACACAGCCGCAAAAGGCGGTGTGGCCTCAATGACCAGGTCTATGGCGGTGGAATATGCTCCAAACAAAATCCGGGTTAACGCTATTGCACCGTCCGTTACATTATCCGAGAGAGTAAAGAAATTGGTCCAGCAGTCTCCTGAAATTGCCAAAATATCCGAGCAACACCTTCTTGGGTTCGGGATGCCGTTACACATAGCGAATATGGCGGTCTACCTTGCATCGGACGAGTCTGAGATTACCACGGGACAAGTCCTTTCCGTCGATAGCGGTGTTACCATTTATTGATGAACGGTGGAGAATGAAATGGCATTAAATCTTAGATCACTGATGCCGGGCACGGATTTTGCGGCCGAGATCCTAGATATAGATCTGACGGTACCTTTAAAAGAGTCCCATTATGAGGAAATTATACAAGCCCTGGAAGCCTTTGCGGTAATAGTGATGCGGGGCCAAGATATAAATGATGATCAGCAAATATCTTTTTCACAGCGCTTTGGCGAACTAGAAAAGTCATTGGTTAAAATCGATGGAGAAATAAAGCATCCCGAGATTTATGTAACTACGAACGTGGGGGTAGATAATAATATTCTCCCTCATGATCATGAAAGTGCAAAATATCACCGAGGAAATATTTTATGGCATTCTGATTCGTCTTTTAAATCTATTCCCGCGAATATTTCAATATTATCGGCAAGGGAGGTGCCGCCTCATGGTGGGGATACCGAATTTTCTGATGCTCGCCGTGCATATGACACCTGGCCAGGTTCTGTATCTGGAATAAGTAAGGAAGACCTTGACGAACTGGTTTGCGAACACTCGATAACTTTTTCAAGGCAATTGATCGTTGGGGACATTTTTTCTCAGGAAGACAAAAAACGAATAAAGCCGGTCAGACAATCTCTCATTAGAACACATTCAAAAACAGGCAGGAAAGCTCTTTATGTAGGAAGCCATTGCCACTTTATAGAGGGGTGGGAATATTCAAGGAGCCGTGCCTTAATAGCAGAATTAACTTCCTGGATGACTCGGCCTGAGTTTGTTTATGTCCATAAATGGAGGCCGTTGGATTTAGTCATGTGGGATAATCGATCGGTTCTGCATCGGGGGAATCCCTGGCCAGACGAACAATTTCGCCGTGTGCTGCATCGAACAACAGTCGCGGGTGATGGTCCGACAGTATAGAATAATTATCAAATTAACATGTCTATAAACCGCAACTTTTTTCTCAAATTACTTAAAGAACGCAAGAGAGAACTCAAATTATTGGTCGAT
This sequence comes from uncultured Nisaea sp., assembly GCA_964342575.1. Taxonomy (GTDB): domain Bacteria; phylum Pseudomonadota; class Alphaproteobacteria; order Thalassobaculales; family Thalassobaculaceae. The sequence continues at coordinate 1,642 of CAYFGZ010000086.1, forward strand.
ACGACTAGAGACCAATCACGGCCCGTTGAGCTAGATCAAACAAAAGTTGGCCGACTTTCACGGATGGATGCTATGCAGCATCAAGCGATGGCTAAGGAAACGGAGCGTCGGAGAAAATTTGACTTGAAACGGATAGAGGCAGCGATCACAAGACTTAATAATGATGATTTTGGTTTTTGCACTGGCTGTGACGAACCTATCCCTTTGAAAAGATTAGAATTCGATCCTGCTTGCCTCACTTGTGTGAGTTGTGCCAATAAGTAGCTGTCGAAACATTTGACGCAACGGACGAATTCTCCGGTTGTATATTAGAGACGCAAAATACTCTTGTGAGTTCGTGTTGTATCAGGCAATTTTAGCTAGGGCCTCCTTCTCTAGGTCCAATTGTAATACATCGTTAAACCGATTAAATGCGCCGCACAATGCTATTCGCCATGTTAACTCAACTATCTGTTTTTCAGAAAAATGAATTTGAAGTTGATCAAATAATTCATCTCTAACGCGGTGAAAGTTGTTACTAACTTCAATAGAATACTGTACTACCAGTTTGTCTATCTCATCAAATTCAGGATGGTTTTCATACTCCAGGATATTTTCAGTACCCAGAGGTGTGACTCCCTCCACTGCTAAAAAGGGCGCGTGGTGGGCTATGCAATAGTCACAAGCGTTGAGTTTAGATACCGCTACAAGCGCTAATTCGAGGTAGCGTCTCGGCAACACGCCTTCCTTTCTAAGATCGGTTAGCATACCAAACACGTGCTCAAAAATTGGTGTTCTATGGGCCATTGCACCTACCAGACTTCCAAAGGGACCGTACATCGACATATCGTCAAATAGACGATGAAGACGATCAGGAACTGCGCTACGTTTAGCGTACGAAATTCTAGCCATAGATACCTCTTTGTTTGCGTTTATAATTATGGTGCCTGCAAAATGGTGTTTGCAATTAATATCACCTTTATGAAAAAATAAAACGAACGTTGGTTAAGATGCAAACATTATTTGGGGGTCGATATGTCCATTGAAAATGTAGAAACTAATCATTATAGCATCCCATTGCCGGTCGTTCTTTCGGATAGTACCCATGGGGACATGGCTAGTTTCGAACTTATGACTACCCGAATCAGAGACTTAGACGGGCGAGAAGGTGTTGGCTACACGTATACGCTGGGCGCAGGAGCCAAGGCAATATATTCCGTCATGGCCGATGACATCGCTCCTTTTTTGGCAGGACGGGATGAAACGAGAATCGAAGAAATTTGGAAAGCACTATGGTGGAGACTTCATTATGCGGGTCGGGGAGGATTAGTAATACATGCATTATCGGCAGTAGATATAGCGTTGTGGGATCTAATGGGTAAAAAAACAGATCTTCCCTTGTGGCGACTGCTCGGTGGTGCTGATCCCAAAGTAAAAGCATATGCTGGTGGTATTGATCTTATGTTTAGCCTTGAGGATCTCATGGTTCAGACAGAAAATAATTTATCTAAAGGGTTTAGAGCTATAAAAATGAAAGTTGGTCGGGATGATTTAGAGGAGGACGTTGAGAGAGTTGCTGCTATGAGACAGCACTTGGGGAGCAGTTTTCCTTTGATGGTGGATGCAAATATGCGTTGGACCGTGGACGAAGCGATCCGGGCTGCGCGGGCCTTCAGAGAGTTTGACCTGGTTTGGCTAGAGGAACCAACTATACCAGAGGATTTTTTGGGACATAATCGGATTCTGAGGGAAGGGGGTGTGCCAATATCGGCGGGCGAAAACCTACATACCCTATATGATTTTCAATACATGCTTGAGGCCAATGGGGTGAGTTATATAGAGCCCGACGTTTCTAATTGCGGCGGCATTACTGTTTGGATGAAAGTTGCAAAACTTGCTGAGGCGAGGAATTTGCCGGTTACTTCGCATGGAGTGCATGATATCCACGTACACCTTCTTGGGGCAATTCCGAATGCCTCGTACCTTGAAGTTCATGGATTCGGGTTAGAAAAGTTCATTTTGGAACCACTTTTGATAAGCGATGGCTATGCGTTAGCCAGCGAGCGCCTTGGTCATGGAATAGATTTTGACTGGGATGGTTTAGAGATCCACAAAGTTAGCTAGACTAGTATCTTCCCAATGCACGCTATTATTATACTTTGAGAGACTTAGGACTTTTGACAATCGGGGTATTCACGGCGTTTTGGGGTTGTTGCCCTTTTAACACGCGAATTATATCCTGTGTGGCGGTGTTGGCGATGGTTTTTAAGCACTCTGCTGTAGAGCCGGCCATATGAGGCGTTACTAGCACGTTTGGCGCATGAAATAGGGGGCTTTTGGGATCTGGCGGCTCGCCGTCTAGGACGTCTAGAGCGGCCCCAGAGATTTTTTTAGAAATAAGTGCATCTGCAAGTGCATGTTCATCAATTAGGCTTCCCCGGGCACAATTTATAATTAACGAAGATTGCTTCATCAGACTAATGAAGCGCCTGTTTATGATTTTATTGGTGGCATCAGTTGCTGGAGCATGGAGGGACAAAAAGTCCGAATATTTAGCTAAGTCGGAAAGAGATACGGGTTTTACGCCCCTTTTTTGGATTTCAGTCGATGGCATGGCTGGATCGTGAGCTATTATATTCATCCCAAACGCAATAGCAATTTTAGAAACACGCCCTCCTATCTGGCCCAAACCAAGGAGCCCGAGCGTTTTATTTTTTAACTCGGTACCCAGATATCTAGCGTCGTCCCAAGCCAAGTCTGATTTAACTTTCTCTACGGCAGACGGGATATTGCGGGCTAGCGATAACATAAGGCCCAACGTTATTTCGGCCACCGCATCTGCATTTGCACCGGGAGTATTGGTGACGTATATACCTCGGCCGGTGCATGCGTCTACGTCTACTGGGTCAACTCCCGAACCGTGCACCGCAACAATCTTTAAGTCTTTTAAATTGTGAAGCAATGCTTCTGTGATATATCCAGATCTGAGCAGAATTGCTGCTGCTCCGGCTAACTGGTTAGACCAATAACCAATTTCAGAATCGGTTAAAGGTTTATAGGGCATTGGTATTTCTTTGACTTCTGCAAGTCCTTTTGCCGCCACATCCATAGGTTCTCTGAATATTGGTAATTCTTCTGTGGCTGTTAGAGCAATCCATGGAATTCTATTGTTCATTCTCTTTATCCAATATAGTCATTTTAAATGTTATGTTTGCTCTTTGGCGATCAAGACGGCAGTAAACGGTCTTTCTGGATTCCAAAAACCGAAATGCCGTAACGTAGGCTGTTAGGTTAATTAACGAATGGAAAATTTGATTATGTCTAGTTTTGCAAAAAAAGAAATCCCATTAACAAAGTTTATTAATGACGCACTGGAGGCGGGTGGTTTTTCAAGTGCCAATTCGTCCATTATTGCGAAGCATCTGGTTGATGCCGAAATGAAGGGAGTGTCGAGTCACGGAGTTAATAGACTGGGATTGTATTTGCGGGAAGCTAAAAATGGGATCATCGATCCGATGGCTGAACCGAAAATTGATAAAATAAATGGTGGCCTAATCAAGGTCGATGGCCAGGGAGGTATAGGAATTGTAGCCATGAAAAAGGCAACGGATGCTGCAATTAATGCAGCTTCTACTTCAGGTGTCGTAGCGGCGGGAATTACTAAATGTGGGCATACTGGAAGAATGGGGGCCTATGGAGAACAGGCGGCAGAAGCGGGCTTTTTGGGGATAAGTTTCGGTGGTGGGGGGCGCAGGCTTTGGGGCAATGTGGTCCCTTTTGGCGGAAAAGAGCCGGTTATGAGCACTAATCCATACACTTTCGCGATGCCTGGTCTAAAGAATGATCCCCTGATATGCGATTTTGCTATTTCAAATTGGCCTGCAGGCAAGGTGGCGGTGGCTAGGGCTAATGGCGATGAACTTCCAGAAAATATTATAGTAGATAAAGATGGTCAGCCTTCCCGCGATCCGGAGGATTTCTACAACGGGGGTGCATTATTGCCAGCGGCGGGCGCTAAAGGAAGTGGTATGGGTATTATCGCTGAACTAATGGGGGATGCTATGTTAGGAGAAGCCGTTGAATATAATTGGATTTTGATATTAATAAAGGTAGATGCTTTTAGGTCAATGTCAGAATACATGAATTCTGCGGAGGAATTTATAAAAGAAGTTAGAAACTCAAAACCAGCTGAGCCGGCCAACAAAGTTTTAGTTCCTGGCGAAAAAGAAAATTTCGCAGCTAAGATGGCAGTTGAAAAAGGGTTGTTTATAAGTGATGGGGTATGGTCTGCTATCACTGAGGCAGCAGAACAAGTCGGAATATATGATAGGGATTATTTTTAGATCGCTGGATAAGTGTTTCTAATCCTTTGGTCCAATAGATTTACTCAGACCGTTTACCATCTCTCCCCAGCGCTTGGGCTGTACCGATCATAGAATCTCTAGTTATCAGTTGAGCCAGTTGTGGCTCGGTCATGTCTGACGTATCTTTAGGACGTTTGGGAATCACTATATATCGGCAATCAGCTGTAGAATCTACGACCCGGACTTCCGTACTCGTGGGCACCTCAGTTCCAAATTCACGCAAAACAGCGCGAGGCTCCCGTACCACCCGAGACCGATATTCTTTTGACTTATACCACAGCGGCGGAATACCCAAGACAGGTCTTGGATAACATGAGCACAGAGTGCAGACGACCACATGGTGCAAATCTTCGGTATTTTCAAGTGCTACCAATTTTAAGGCATCTATCTCGATGTTAAATTCTTGGATCGCCGCATTTGCATCTTGAAGTAATCGATTCTTGAATTTTTTATCTGTCCAGGCTCGTGCTATAATTTCGGCACCCCGCTCGGGTGTCTTTTTGTCCCAAATTTCGATTTCGTCCTGTATCTCTCTTGCGGAAAGAATATTTTTCTCGACTAGTAATTCTCTCAATGCAATTTCTAGAAATTCCCAATCGTCCATGGGTTCCGCTATATCAGGCTGAAAATCGGCATGAGAGTGGCCATGAGATTTGATATCTTTGTTTACGCCTGTCATACGACCTCCAACCATGTTTCATAGATATCTACTGTTAGAGTATCCTTAGGGCCATAATCACCGCTACCTTCCCAGGTTTCGTCCATTTCGAATAAGACTTGGTAGAGGTTGAGTTTTGGTAGACCACTTAATCCATAGGCTAAACGTTCGGGATTGGGGTATCGTCCGTAGTGTCGCGCAATTACTCCGGTTCGCCCTTTTACGAAAGAAGGTGTCCGAATATGTCCAGGCGGAGTACCATCTGTAATGCGCACCTTTGCCCCTATTTTCAAGTCATTTAGCATATTTAATCCTGTTTTCCTCGCGAGTAAACTTCTTGGAGTTTATTATCTATTTCTTCTTTAGTAAGAATACCCTTTTCAATCAGAAGGTTCTTCATCGCCAGTACCCAGCGTTCATAATAGGCAGACTTATCGTAAGTATCTGGTTCAAGACTTTCGATGGTTCTGCGATTTTCGTCACTTATCCAAAATCGTCTTGGTTGAGCTCGAAGTAACATCATCATCGCGTCAATTCTGCGCTCTGTCATTGTTGGTTCATGTTCGGCAAGGTTTATTGGTCCGGCCGATAGTCCGCCAATATCGCTAATTGTTCGATCATTCATATTTTTATTGCCTCAAAAGAAATGGTTCGTCATGCGAGTATCGTTCTCACAAGCTATACATTGAACACCAGAAGTCGAATTTTATATAGCACACTCACTATTTATTGCGATAGTTTAGTGAAAATGGTCCCCACAGGGCCATTGGCGTTATTTTTCTCAGTAGTGACTAATTTGCTCGATTAGTATGTCCAGTCAGTTAGTTCCAGTCGATGGTAGCTTAAATGAGTAGCTTGAGTGAAAATGAAAACGAAGCAGTTGGGCTTCGTCATTGGTTGATACTGGCAACGGTTCAAATTACGACTCTAACCTTTGGGATGACCGTTACAGCTGCGAACGTAGTATTGCCTCAATTAAAGGGTGCAATGTCGGCCACACCGGATCAAGTGGCTTGGGTTGTGACATTTAACCTCGTGGCGACTGCTATTGCTACACCCTTGACTGGATGGTTAGCTCAGACATTAGGATGGCGTCGTTTATTATTTTTTAGTTTGACTGGGTTTACAGTATTTTCGGGGCTATGTGGATTCGCCAATTCTCTCGAAACATTGGTTTTATGTAGAGTTGGGCAGGGTGCTTTAGGAGCTCCATTGATGCCGTTGGGGCAGGGCATGATTTTGGCAACGTTTCCTCGGAGGCTGCATCCGATGGCCCTAATGGTATGGGGAATTGGGGGAGTGATAGGCCCGGTCATGGGGCCAATTTTGGGAGGGATTGTTGCTGAAGCGTCAGACTGGCGTTGGGTATTCTTCATGATCGTTCCTTTAGGAATTCTGTGTATTCTTGTGGCGGCTATCTCTGTAGGAGATCAGGAAAGGGGAACAGCTCGCAAGTTTGATTTTACAGGGTTTGTGGCCCTGGCGTTGGCGGTAGGCTCAACCCAGCTACTGCTAGATCGTGGACAGAGGTTAGACTGGTTTGAATCACCAGAAATAATAGCAGAGGCTTGTATCGCATTAGTATCGTTTTATATCTTCGTTATTCACTCGTTTACCAGCGATAATCCATTCCTAAATCTGCGGTTATTCTTGGACCGGAACTTTGCTCTGGGTTGCATCATGGCATTTGCTATGGGTTGGTTGAGCTATACGCCTATAGTTTTATTCCCTCCGTTATTGCAGGAATTGAAAGGTTACCCGGACTCACTAGTTGGTTACTTAATAGCAGCTAGAGGATTTGGTAATTGGTTAAGTTTCTTTGTGGTGGTGCAATTCACTAGGATAGCGCCTAGGCTGGCCCTTGCTGTAGGTCTGACCTGCCAGGCAGTTGCAGGATGGCAAATGGGACAGCTCAACATAAACTTGACGGAATTCGACGTTTTCTGGACGAATTTATTGCAGGGCTTTGGTTTTGGACTTGCGTACACACCGATGGCATTTTTAGCATTTTCGACACTCGCGCCCAAAAATATGGTTGAAGGTTCTGGTATCTTCAATTTGTTGCGACATTTTGGAAGTAGTGTTTTTATTTCTATAAGTGTTACCGTTTTAATGCAGACTGCCGCTTGGAATTATTCCGAAATGGCACCTATAGTAACACCATTTAATGAACTACTTCGCTTTCCGGATATTGTTGGAAATTGGATGAAAGGCCAGGATTCGAGCTTATTCGGTCTCAGTAATGAGATAATGCGGCAGGCGCAGATGATCGGCTATCTTAATGCATTTCAACTCTTTGGTATAGCCGCTGCTGTTGCCATTCCCTTAAGCTTTCTTTTTAGAAATCCCTCCAGAATTAAATAAATTTTTAAGGGTGGTGTGACCAAGGTTTACGGGTGTAATGTTGTTGGGGAGGCGTCTTATGCAACAGGTTTACCTTGATGATCCAATCGCCCGGGCTCAGAGTTTAGGACCAACTATTTCGAAAGCAGCTGAAGAAATAGAAAGAACAAAACTTATTCCTGAAGTGTTACTTTCAAAAATTCACAAAGCCCGGCTCGCTCGTATGTTACTGCCGAAGCTATATGGGGGAGATGAATTGGACCCTGGTGTCTATCTGCTGGTACTGGAAGAAATATCTGGACACGATGCTTCGGTTGGTTGGAATCTATTCGTTGCGAACAGCGCTGCACTTATTACTCCTTTCGTCTCGTCCGATACGGTCAGGGCCATCTATGATGATGAAAGAGCGATCATATCCTGGGGGCCGCCTGACTCCCAGAGGGCTAAGGTAGTGGATGGAGGCTATATTCTGAATGGAAGATGGCATTTCGCTAGTGGATGTCGGCAGGCTACCTGGATGGGAGCTCATTGCCCGATCGAGGAGAAAGATGGGTCGTTGAGGCTCAACGAAATGGAAACACCTTCAATTACTACCTTCCTATTTCCGATTGATAAGGTAGCAATACTCGATACGTGGGATACTATTGGCTTGCGCGGCACGGGTTCGGAAAGCTATGAAGTCAATGATCTTTTTGTTCCTGAAGCTTTTACGGGGACCAGGGAACAACCCGAAAAACGCACAATCAACGGACCACTCTACTGGTTTACGCAGCAAGGTCTTTACGCGGTAGGTGTGGCGGCTGTGGCACTTGGTGTGGCGAGAGCAATGCTCAAGGCATATATGGATTTAGCAAAGGCCAAGACACCTCGAGGACAGAGTAGATTGGCGGACCAGAATAGTGTACATAGCCTCGTTGCTCAGTCTGAAGCTAGGCTAAGTTCTGGAAAAGCTTATCTTCTAAACGTTTTAGCTGAGGGGGTCGCTTCTGCCGATGATTACAGCGTAATGGCTGTTTCCGAGCGGGCACGCCTTCGCCTCGCAACCACAAATGCTATTCTTGGCTCAATTGAAGTTGCTGACAGGATTCATAAAGCAGCCGGAGTTTCTGCTATTTTTTCTGGCTCTGGGCCTTTTGAACGCCGATTTAGGGATATTCATACGCTGAGCCAACAAATCCAATCCAGAGATGGTCATTTTGAAACGGTAGGACGTATTATGTTGGGAGAACCGCCTTCCGTATTTTACTAAATTGGTTGACTGTGCGGGATGCCGGAAGTTTCGCTTAGCGATTAGCTCCGCACAAAGATAAATCGTTGGAGTTTGGCGAATTGGTCGATTTAAAGAAAATGGCTCGTAAGCGATGGCTTTTAAATGGCTTCTTTTCTCAAGATAAATTAAAATTGATTATTCTAAACTATTTGATTTAATAACTGCTCTTCCCCGCGCTCGAGCCTTTGAATATTTTCAATTAAAATATCCAAGACATTATCTTCGTAAAGCCTTGTTTCTCCCCCAGTGTGGGGTGTTAGGACAACGTTTTCCATGTCCCAGAGAGATGAACTATCGTTTAGTGGTTCAGGTTCTGTTACGTCTATACCCGCGGCGGCTATTTCGCCAGCGTTTAGCGCTTCTACAAGGTCTTGTTCAATGACACATCCTCCGCGGGCAACATTAATTAGATAGGCGCTAGGCTTCATGGTCTTTAGACCGGCCTTGTCAATTATACCTCTTGTTTCGTCCGTGAGAGGGCAACACAAAACAACAACATCGGCGTTAGACAACTCTTGTCTCAATTTTGATATCGGCTGGGCGGAATCGAAAACTGGATCAATTTCCGAAATATTCCGTCGCATACCGGTAGTCTCCATGCCAAATGCCTTGCTTAGGGTTGCTAGTTTAGCCCCAATCTGTCCTGCGCCTATTATTAACATTTTCTTTCCGGTTAACTCTTCCTCACGAGAGAGGATATCAGGGTTCATCCCACGCCAAATTTTACTGTTTTGTGCATCGCGAGCCAAATGGGTTTGTCTTGAAATACCTAATAATAATGCCATGGCGTGTTCGGCAACGGCATTGGCATTGACGCCTCGCCCATTAACCATTCGAATACCTTTTGATCTAATAGCGTCCACATCAAATTGGTCATAGCCGGCGCCGGCGACTTGTATTAGTTTTAAACGTTTGGCTTTTTCAATAAATTCGTTGCTCCAAAACCCAGTAGCGACAATTACGTCTGCATCTGAAATTCTTTTTGAGGTTTCCTCGGGAGTCCAGGTCGAGTAGTTTTTTATTCCCATATTCCTATGCGCAAACTGTTTTTCAAACTGGTAAGCGATATGAGAAAACTGAATAACTAACTCTGATCTTTTTGGAAACATGGCCTGTAGTTCCTTATCTGTGGCATGAAGTTTCAAATTCCTTTTTCGTGCGGGGCTAGGGCAGCATAAACAGCCCTATGGCCTGGCGTATCAATGCCCGCCTCGCGCCCCAAACGATCGATTGCACCATTTAGGGCTGACGCTTCGAGCTTATCCCCGCGTTCAAGAGCCGAAAGTATCGAAGCCTTCATATTTTCTGGAAGATTATCGAGGAGTTCCATCGTTAAATCAATTTGATTTTGTGGTAAAGTGACGTCTTTTGAACGCGCCACAGCGATAGTCTCTAAAGCTAACGTTCTCATAAATTGTCTTGTTGCTGGATCGCGGCGGCATTGTCCCAAAGGGAGTCGTGTGAGGCAATTTGCACCTGCTAAAGTACAGATCATGGTCATTTTTTGCCAAAGTTCAGTCTCTATATTTTCTGGAACCGGTACGTCGATGTTAGCGCGCTCACACGCTGCTCTGAACGCTGTTATTCGATTTGACTGACGATTATCTAGTTCTCCTACTCTAAGAGTTTGGATAGAGCCATAGTGCCTTATAACGCCTGGTTTTTCAATCAAGGCGCTAATATTTGCTACACCACCTAGGACTGAATTAGTTCCGAGAATTCTCTTAAGTATCTCGATATGTTCTATGCCATTTAAAATTGGTATGACCCCAGTCTCCGGGCCAATAATTGGTCTAATAACCTCTGCAGCAGTCGCCGCATCATAAGCCTTTACACAAAAAAGTACTATATCGGCTATACCAAAGTTATCTGGTTTTTCTTCTGCTTTTGCATTGCTAATCGAGACATTTCCCAGATCACTAATTACATGAAGGCCTTTTGTTTTTATCGCTTTTAGGTGGGAGCCTCTTGCAATAAATGTTACGTCTTCGCCTGCTGTCGCAAGGCGTGCTCCAAAATAACCACCCACGCCGCCGGTTCCCATAATCGTAATTTTCATTTTTACAGGGTCCTCTCTTGGAAACTATCTATTCAAGATTTGTATCTATATTGATTTTTTTTGCAACTCCTGGGGAACAATAACATAATAGCGGGACCCAGGGCCAATACACCCAAAGTTACAAATGCGATAGAATAGCTCTCTGATAATTCTAGTATACCGCTAAATAAAGCTGGTCCTATCGCTACTCCCAAAAAGGTGAAAGCGGAAACACCTCCCGTTGCTCTGCCTACCCTTGATGGATGCATAACGCGTGCAATCTCACTGATGTATACTCCGTTCCAACCAGCCACCACTACTCCAGTAAGTGCCGATAAAACTAAGATGGCAGGGTATGACCAAATGTCGTTTAGTGATGAAAGCGCCAAACCACAAAAAAATATGCAAAACCCCACGAGGCTTAGTAGTTGACGTGCTGGCAATAGTTGATCACTAATCCAACCCAACAATGGGCGACCAACTGTTCCCCCAAGGTGCATAATGGAAAATGTTGAGCCAGCTGTAACGGGAGTGAAGCCAACTTTTTCTACAAGTAGGACCACGAAATACGTGAATACTGAAAGCTGCATCATTGCGTATATGAAAGAGGATACAGCTAGTGGGCGTAGTCTCGAATCTCTATAAGCTAGTCTTATAGCGACCAACGTTTCCGCTGGAGAGATTTTCCGGTTTTTATTTAGGTCGATGTCGAAATGATTTCGTATGATTTGTAGCAGTGTGGCTATGGAAACTAGTATAACGACTACCGATAAAACGCCCAAACCCCAGCCAAAATTATATGCTATCACCGGTACCATAAGACCTAGAATGAAGCCGCCAATTGGTACACCTGACTGTTTGATAGAAAAAATTAATCCTCTTCGTTTTGCCGATATGGTTCTTGCTAGTAGATTGCTGGCCGCTGGTGTGGCGATGCCATACCCCATTCCTGTTGCGAACGCACCGATTATCAAAGTTGGGATAGATGTTACTAGCGAGACCATTAAGCCAAAAGCTGAAATGACTAAAGCTAATTGAGTAGTCCTGACCGAACCGAAACGGTCGATTATAGGTCCTGAGATCGAGGTAAAAGTAATAGCGCCAGCGAATACGATAGCGGAATATAGTCCAACCCGACTTGAATCTATATTTATTTCTTCGGAAATTTGAGGTGCTAGAACAGGTACTGTCATGATGGCCATGGCAACGGCAATTTGCCCAAAAATAGTAGCGGTCAACGACGCTATGGCGGGATTACGCATGGTAAACACTTGTCATTTTATTTTTGTATTATCGCAAATTAAACAACAGGGCTTTTACCTCCGTCTACATTTATGGCTATTCCAGACAGATAACTGGCTCGGTCCGAGGCCAGAAAGCAGGCTACGTCTGCAAACTCCTCGGGTCGGCCGACGCGGCCCAGGGGAATATTTTGAGAAGTGGCCATGTTTTCAAGAAATTGTTCGTACGAGGAATCTGAGCCTGATGCTTGATGTTTTATAAAATGTTGGTTGCTATCAATCAGGCCCACTAGCAAGGCGTTTACTAGCACATTATATTTTGCAAATTCGCCGGCCATTGCCTTTGTTAAGGCCATGCCCGCGGCTCTACTTACGGCTGTTGGAGCGCCTTCTGCAGGAGGCGCTTTCGCGCCAATATTTAATACATTAATAACCCGTCCCCATTTCCTTTCCTTCATGCCGGGAAGGGTAAGTCGTGATAGGCGAATTGCAGCAAATAATTTCAGGTCTAGGTCGTGCTGCCAAAGTTCATCAGAAACCTCCAAAAATGGCCCTCGTTGGGAGGTTCCGGCATTGTTTACAAGTATATCGATAGGCCCCAGCTCGGTTGTGACAGCCGAATGCATAGTTGTTAGAGCTTCGAAATTAGCAACATCGCAGGCATGGGTTGTTACTCTATTTCCTCCACCCATTTTCTGAATCTCCGCTGCTGTGCTATCCAGCGCTTCTTGACCTCTTGCGGCGATTGCTATGGATGCCCCTGCCTCAGCGAAGCGCAAAGCCATGGACCTCCCTAGGCCTAAGCTGCCTCCGGTAATTAGTGCTACTTTTCCGTCCAAACGCACGTCCATGAATTTTCCTCCTAATTTAGAGTTTACTGCGCTATTTCGTGATTTAAATTCTATTGTCTGTAACTCTGTTTGTAGCTAAATGGAAAACCTATCTGATAAGTATTTTTAGGGTACATTTTAAAAGCTTAACTGAGCACGCAAGTAGTTGCACATTCTCAGCCAAATAACCGGCCAAATCTCCCTTTATTTTTGGCTATATATTGTTGGTGATATTCTTCCGCTCTCCAAAAAGATTTAGCGGGCGAAATTTCGGTCACTATATGGCTGCGATATTTCCCACTGGCCTGTTCCGAATTCTTGGAAGAAATGGCTATACCTTTTTGTTCCTCATTCATATAAAAAATAGCCGTTCGGTATTGAGTTCCAA
>CAYFGZ010000087.1:0-14745 GCA_964342575.1 uncultured Nisaea sp.
CCACCTGAGCTACTCCGCCAATTTTTTTTGTGACAGCCGATATAGGCAAGGAACTGCCCGCTGTCAACTGACTGTATTCGGCAACCTCAACTTTAACCACCGAATTTATGTCTGTCGCTAAGCGATCGAAGTGTCGGTGATCCAACCTCCCCCAATTATTCGAGTTTGTTCTTTGTACGAGTAAAAGACAGCGGCTTGCCCGATTGATAAACCGTATTCTTTTTCCTCCAAAACTAGACGTCCTGCCTTCCTCTTTTCTTTATATAAGACTGCTGGAATAGGCTTATGCGACGATCTTAGCTTTACCATCACCTTGCAACTACTTCCAACGTTCTTCCACCCTAGCCAATTAATATCTTGGATTTTCACAATATTACGGCCAAGAGTCGACTTTGGGCCCACAACTACTCTTTTATTATTGGGATCTATGGCGATTACATACAACGGCGTTGATAATCCAGAATTATCAGATTCAATGCGTCCACCAATACCCAGCCCTTTTCTTTGACCCACGGTAAAATTAATTATCCCATCGTGATAACCTAGAATATCACCATCAAGGCTCACAATTTCTCCTGGATCAACGGCCCCTGGGCGTAGCCGACTAACGACATCCGCATACTTACCACCTGGTACAAAGCATATATCTTGACTATCAGGCTTTTCTGCCACACTTAAGCCCAAGCGATAAGCATGTGCCCGAGTTTCTTCCTTTGTTAAATCTCCGACGGGAAATCTGAGATATTCTAGCTGCTCTTTAGTGGTGGTAAACATAAAGTAACTTTGGTCTTTATGTGGATCAATACCTTTATGAAGTTCGACACCATTTTCTCCGATCAGCATTTGCACATAATGCCCGGTGCAAAGCGCCTGCGCACCCAACTGCCTTGCCGTTTCCACCAAATCAGTAAATTTGACCGTCTGATTGCATCGCACACATGGAATAGGTGTTTCTCCCCTCAGATAGCTATCCGCAAAATCATCTATAACGGCCTCACGAAACCGACTTTCATAATTCAAGACATAGTGGGGTATGCCTAGTTGATCAGCCACTGCCCGTGCATCCTGAATATCAGCGCCTGCACAACAAGTTCCTTTCCGATTAATAGACTCTCCATGATCATAAAGTTGTAGTGTGACTCCGATAACATCATATCCGGCTTCAGTGACAAGCGCGGCAGTTACCGAAGAGTCGACCCCACCAGACATAGCTACAACGACACGATGCTCCGAAGTTTCGCCGGGTAAACCCAAATCTATCTGTCCGTTTTTCATGATTCAGACACAGTAGGAAAGTTAGATACTAAAGCCATAATGGAAATACAAACCCAATCATATATCAATACGTCAAAGAGGTAAATTCAGACTGACCTTACCTATACGTGCATCACTAAACTGTGCCCCTGTCAGGCAAATAAAGAATCAATCCATCAAGCTCTCGACTTAACACCACTTGACAACCAAGACGCGACGTCGATGTCAAACCATAAACAAGCTCCAGCATATCTCTTTCGTCTTCACTCGGGGCAGGCAAATCTTTATACCATGTCGTGTCGACTACTAAGTGGCATGTTGCACACGCCATATTACCACCGCAGGCGCCTTCAATATCTATGTCGTTGCCACGGGCTACTTCAAGTAAAGTTTGCCCCTCTTCAGCAACTACATTCTTTTCTACCCCCTCTTCTTCAACGAATTTTATTTTCAACATAACCTCGGTCATATCCTAAGCTTCAATCTACTTCATTGCACGCTTGTAAAGTCTCTGCCAGACGCTAGCAACCTGCTCAACTTCTTCTTCAGTATTCTCCCACCCAAAACTAATTCGGATAGTATTACTAGCTATTTCATCCTTAAGATTCATGGCCTTTAATACGTGACTCTGCTTGACCTTTCCAGATGAGCAAGCTGCTCCAGCACTCACCGCAATCCCCTCAATATCGAAAGCCATTACCTGCGTCTCTGCAGCCATCCCGGGCATCGATATAGCACTCGTATTTCCTAGTCGTTCTACATCCTTGCAAATTATTTGGGCATCGGATGAAACATCTGAAATTCTACTCTCGAAAAGATCTCTGAGGCGAGTAACCTGTTTACGCTCATACGAATATTTTAGACAAGCTTCGGCCGCAGCCCCAAATCCGACTATACCAGTTAAATTCTCAGTGCCAGATCGGCGACCATTCTCTTGTCCTCCTCCTGAGAAAATGGAGTCTAGTTTAAAACCATCCCTAACCACTAATGCTCCAACACCCGGAGGCCCTCCTATTTTATGCGCAGAAAGAGAAATCATATCCACCCCGCTCTCCATGAAATTTAGAGGAATTTTCCCGAGGGCTTGAACAGCGTCAACATGTACAAACCCGCCATAGCGGGTGACAATTTCTCTAACTTCCTTAATGGGCTGGATAGCTCCAGTCTCATTATTCGCCCACATCACGGATACTAGATAAGGCCTTGGCATACCCGAGACTAGTCGCTCAAGAACATCGACATTCAGTATGCCGTTACCCAATACGGGGATCTGCTTGGCTCCCCAAAAAGCCGATCGAACCGCATCGTGCTCTATGCTTGAAATCAGTATATTCTCGCAGCCGCTTCCGCGTAGAGCTAAGACATCCGATTCCGTACCTCCACTAGTAAAAATAATACTATTTCTTGAACACCCGATCAGTTCAGATAGCTGTCCACGAGCTTTCTCTATGCTACTCCTTGCTCTTCTCCCCGCCATATGCACCGACGAGGGATTTCCAGGCCCGTTTAAAACTTCAAGAATTGCCGTCCTAGCATCGGGGCGAAGCGGCGTCGTAGCATTATAATCTGCATATATATGCCTAAGCGATTTTTGTGAGTGAAGTACTGTCAATCTTTATCGCCTTTCTAAAGAGAGATTTTCTCATGCAAACTTTTTTTTCAAAACCTGTCTATACTCTTTACAAACTGATATATCAGTAAAAAGTTTTTTCTAAATAGGGTTAAATAGCTGTCTAATAAATCAGATAATGCCATACAAGCGTTATTTTCAATTACTTTATTCGCTCCATCTGCTAATAGAACAATTAAAAGATCGTCAAAATATAAATTTTGAAAATAGAAGGACTCAAAAGTAATGCCTGAAGTATTAATCAGTGGTCCAGAAGGCAGACTCCAAGGTCGTTATATGCATGGTACTTCAGAAAATGCTCCCATGGCTCTGGTACTGCACCCTAACCCCGAACAAGGGGGAACAATGAACAATAAGGTAGTATACACCATCTATCAAAGTTTCGTTTCTCGCGGATTTTCCACTCTACGTTTTAACTTTCGTGGCGTGGGTCGGTCTCAAGGCAAGCCTGATGGTGGAGAAGGTGAGTTGAGCGACGCGGCTTCGTGCCTAGATTGGTTGCAACTGTATAATCCCAATGCTCCCTTTTGTTGGGTATCCGGATTTTCCTTTGGTGCCTGGATAGGCATGCAATTACTAATGCGTCGGCCGGAAATAGTTGGTTTCCTCTCAGTTGCTCCTCCAGCTAGCGATTATGACTTTAGTTTCTTAGCACCCTGCCCATCATCTGGACTAATGCTACAAGGCCAAGAAGATGAAAATATTTCCCCAGAATCTGTGAAAAAACTCGTCGAAAAACTATCAGCACAGCGGGGGATAGCCATCGACTATACCTTGGTACCGGATGCCGACCATTTTTTCACCGGGAAACTTGATGAGATGATGAAGGTAATAGATAACTATTTGGACGCAAATCTTCCCAATGGTTATGAACGCTCCAACGATTGATTCACAGTCCTGTCTCCGTGACAGCTCCACATTGGTTCATCAAAACCAGTAAAAACTTATCCTCTGTGAGTTTTTACTACGGATATATCGACGGATGGCCTCAAATCAGCACAGACTTTTAATACCTGGTGTATATCGCTATTTGAAAATTCTTCAAATAAACTCTCATCGATATCATCACCGCTGTCGAGAGCCGCGAAAGCCTGCTGCTTTAGAATATAATCAAATCTAGCGGCCCACTTTCTTGCACCGAGTCTCGCCGTCGTGGAACAGTTGTCAACCATGTACGAAACTCCCCTGAAATCCATATAAGGATTTAAGGAATCCACTGCCTCGATAATAGATTCATTAGCTATTTCGGAGTAGGGATGCCCCCGATCTCTCAGAAGATCTACCTGCGCCATCATAGTGGCCATATAAACACCGGCTGTCTCCGCATTAATCGGAGCGTAATTACGCTCCTCATCATCTCTTACGTTTTCCCCTACCTGCCACATATCCGTTGTATCAATATTACCCATCGGATAGCGATCAAATCGATTCGAAGCCTGAATAACGCTTCGCACCTCGTTGCCGGAGGCTACATCATCATATATTTCTTCTAAAATCTCTCGAGCTGGGTGATACGACGCACAATACGCTTTTCTAAAAGAGGCTTTTTCCGTATCATTCAACTCATCGTATACTGCCATCAACCCTGATCGCGAAATGGTCTTACTAATGGGACCAGTGATCGACTCAGATGTGTTAATGTAGGCCTCATCTTTTGGCATACCTGCACTTGTAAATCTAGCATATAGACTCTCAGCAATTCCATGAACTGCCCCCAACAATATACCTCTTTCCCCAAAAATATCTGACTTATATTCGGATTCTAGGGTTGTCTGAAATGTAAAAGGGGAGCCAAGTCCTACCGCCCAAGCCAAAGCGTAATCCGTGGCCTTTCCATTTATATCCTGGTGAACTGCAAAGGAGCTGTTTATTCCGGCCCCATTAACTTCTCTACCCTGCTCATAAAGCCTTCGAACAGAGGGGCCCATGCCCTTGGGACAAACAGCGATTACGTTCATATCCTTAGGAAATTCCTCTCCTACACTCTGCAGATGTGATAACAGAAAACCATGCGAAAGCCCTATAGTTGATCCCGGCTTAATCGATGCAAAAATAGATTTATAATTCTGAGCAAGAGCCGCATCGGAAATAAGTAACAGGACTAGATCGCTTTCTGCACAAACCTGGTACATTTCCCCCAGTGTCCCCGATTCCTTGGTAAAACCAACGGCTTCGGCCTCTTTCATAGAACTCGACCCCTCTCTAAGACCGACCACAACTTTAATACCCGATCCTTCAAGGGACTCTCGAAGGTTTTGAGCTTGGGCCGGCCCCTGTGATGACCAACCTATTACCCCTATCTGCCCTATTCCGTCAAAAGCCTTTGGCAAAAGTGGAAAAAGGTTTCGCCCTCCCGCAACAATTCTTTCCTCGGTTTCACCAAGCGAGATTTTTCTTGTTTCGAAGACCTTCGATTCAAAATCCAGACTCATTTTTCCATCCTTTTTAACCAAAAATTATTCTCCGTTGCCCGGTTTCTAAAAATTTTCCTAGCCTAACGCTATGGAAAACTTCGAATAATTCTCTAAAACCAACCAACGTAAGAAATCTCATAATTTCAATGACCCATATATTACTAAAATAGACCAAATTTCAATACCTGTTTAGCTGTATACAGGCTGATGCACTTAAAAACACGGCTGATTCCTCAGCTCAAGTCGTCTATTCTTCTGTATTTATACTAGATCTTATGGCGTGATAATTTGCGCAATAGTACACCAGATAGCTAGGGCTTTGCTTCAACCACGTATA
The DNA here is from genome assembly GCA_964342575.1 of uncultured Nisaea sp. Lineage (GTDB taxonomy): Bacteria > Pseudomonadota > Alphaproteobacteria > Thalassobaculales > Thalassobaculaceae. The sequence continues at coordinate 5,636 of CAYFGZ010000087.1, forward strand.
GCGGTTTTTCACCTCTAGAGACCCTTTGAATGTTGTCAAAAGCAAATTGTAATCGACGCCACCATGTATCTATCGTGGAACCCGCCGTATGAGGGGTAACGACCACATTCTCCATCTTTAACAACGGACTATCTAGTAACGGCTCGTTTTCGAAAACATCTAAACCAGCGCCAGCAATTATTCCTTCCTTTAGCGCTTCTATTAAATCTGCTTCGACCACAGCTCCCCCCCGAGCCGTGTTGATGAGTATAGCTGTCGGCTTCATTAAGCCTAGAGTGTTCGAATTAATCAAATGACGCGAGCCTTCCGTCAGTGGCGTATGAATCGTAATCACATCAGACTCTGTGATAAGTTCGTTGAGGGTAACATATTTAGCATTCAACCCTGCCTCCAATTCTAAACCAGCTCGCTCAACATCATAATAAACGACATTTGCGAGAAACCCATTGACCATGCGGGCTACCTCTTGTCCAATTTTACCAAATCCAATGATACCAACCTGCTTGCCACGTAACTCATACAAGGAAAGTACTTCCTGGTGCCCAAGCCAAATTCCTTCCTTTAGTGACATGTGATGCTTAGGCAATTTTCTAAACAAAGATAGGATTAATAGAATCGCGTGCTCAGCAACTGTTGGAGCATTGGCGCCACCGTTGGTGGCGAGAGGAATACCGGCCGCCCGGAGCCCCGAGACATCTAAACGGTCATATCCTGCACTGAGGATCTGCATTAATTTTGCTTTTTTTGCTATATCCACATCATCGAACCCAACCGTATACAGCATGAAATAGTCTGCCTCTGATACATAAGTACGACGCTGCGAAGAGGGCGTTTTCGTTTCACAAAAAATTAGTTCAAACCCAGCTGGAGTCTGCTGTTTGGCGGCTTCTATTATTTGATCCGGAACACTTGCCTCATTATAAAGGAATACGATCTTTTCTTTAATTTCCATCGACATGAACCTCCTCACGTTAGGCTAATTAAATTAGCTGATATCCTCCATAGAAATTTAACGAGTCAATAATGCCCTGATTTTCACCACGCAGAACCCGCAATCCTACCACCCTTAAATTATATTTATTCGTCGTGAACTTCTAGATCTTGAAGTACTATAGTTGAAAAATGACTAACCAAACCTGAAACCTCTTTTTATATCAAAAGTATTATTAACCCGTTTTAGCATGGGAAAGTATCACATTAATCAAAGTAAATCTGATACTGATGCCAAATAATTTGTCGAAAATTACGTGTGCAAAGTTGCGTGGAGAGTTTATAAAAGAGTATATTAAAAATAGAATGCCTAGAGACATAATGCGTCTATTAATTCAATTTTGCTAGAGAATAACAAGGTCCTAAATAGAGTAACAGTTAGGCAGACTTGGCTCTCGACTCTATAACGGTTGCAAGATATTTATGAGTGAGGTTATTCGGGGGGATAAAAAATGCCAATTTTTGTTGGCCAAGATACCATTAAGTGTAAAAGAACTATCTCTGTAGCAGGACAAGATTTTTCTTTTTACTCTATTCCAGATGCCGAAGCTGCAGGTTTAGGCGATTTTTCTAAACTACCTGCTGCGCTTAAGGTTGTTTTGGAAAATATGCTGCGATTTGAAGATGGGAAAACAGTTACTATCGACGATATCAAGGCATTTTCTGATTGGGCTAAATTGGGAGGAAAGAACCCAAGAGAAATAGCCTATCGGCCCGCCCGGGTATTAATGCAAGACTTCACCGGAGTACCGGCAGTTGTCGATCTCGCAGCCATGAGAGACGGCATTGTAAAACTTGGGGGGGATGCTCAAAAAATCAATCCTCTAAATCCCGTAGACCTAGTCATCGATCACTCTGTAATGATCGATGAGTTTGGCTCTCCAAGGGCATTTCAGATGAATGTAGATAGAGAGTACGAGCGTAATATTGAACGCTACACTTTTCTGAAATGGGGCCAGACTGCCTTTAACAATTTTCGAGTTGTTCCACCCGGCACAGGGATATGCCATCAAGTCAATTTAGAATACTTAGCCCAAACAATTTGGTGGGACACCGATCAGTTTGGAGAGAATGTAGCCTATCCCGACACACTTGTCGGAACTGATAGCCACACTACTATGGTGAATGGAATGGCCGTTTTAGGCTGGGGTGTGGGAGGAATCGAAGCTGAAGCTGCTATGCTTGGTCAGCCTATTTCCATGTTGATACCCGAGGTTATAGGATTCGAACTAACCGGATCAATGCTGGAAGGTACAACCGGCACAGATCTTGTGCTTAAGGTTGTTGAATTACTGAGGGTAAAAGGTGTGGTCGGAAAATTTGTTGAGTTTTATGGTGCTGGCCTGGATAATTTGCCACTAGCTGACAGAGCAACCATTGCAAATATGGCTCCGGAATACGGAGCCACATGTGGTTTCTTTCCTATAGACGATGAGACCATACGTTATCTCCGCAACACCGGTCGAGAGGAAGATCGGATAGCCTTAGTTGAAGCCTATGCTAAAAAGAACGGTTTTTGGAGAACCAATGATTACTCGCCCGTTTATACGGACACGTTGCATTTAGATATGGGAACCATAGTCCCAGCTATCTCTGGTCCAAAGAGGCCACAAGATTATGTAGCTTTGGATCAAGCAAAAACAGCTTTTCGTAGAGAAATGAAGGAAACTTTTAAACGCCCATTAGGAGAACTATTCCCAGTTTATAACGAGGGATATGAGATGGAATCCGGAAAAGTGGTTATCGCTTCAATAACGTCGTGCACTAATACTTCGAATCCCTATGTAATGATTGCCGCAGGACTGGTAGCCAGGAAAGCTTCAGCACTTGGACTTAAAAGGAAACCATGGGTAAAAACATCTTTGGCTCCCGGCTCCCAAGTTGTGAGCGCTTATTTAGAGGCTGCAAACCTTCAAGAAGACCTTGATAAGATTGGCTTTAATCTTGTTGGGTATGGTTGCACAACGTGTATCGGTAACTCGGGTCCACTTGATCCTGCATTAAGTGAAGCTATTTCCGAAGGTGATTTAGTAGCTACTGCGGTACTTTCAGGAAATAGAAATTTTGAAGGACGTATTTCCCCTGATGTTCGAGCCAACTATCTAGCATCCCCACCTCTGGTAGTGGTTTACGCTATAGCCGGCACCATGGACATAGACTTGACGAAAGAGTCAATTGGTGAAGATCAAAATGGTCAAAAAATATATTTGAAAGATATATGGCCAAGTGCTCGTGAAGTTTCAGACCTTGTTGAAAAAACAGTCACACGAGAAGCATTTAAAGAAAAATATGCGAATGTTTTCGCGGGAGACGAAAAATGGCAAGCTGTTGATACTACAGATAATCAAACCTACGACTGGCCCCCTTCCTCAACTTACGTGCAAAACCCTCCTTATTTTAAGGACATGAGCAAGGAACCGGGTATAATTACTAATATTCTTGATGCCAAAGTTCTAGCTGTCCTAGGCGATATGATAACCACCGATCATATTAGCCCAGCTGGCTCTTTCAAAGATACCACTCCAGCAGGAGTTTATCTAACTGAACGCCAGGTTCCAACGAGAGAATTTAATAGTTACGGGTCGCGAAGAGGAAATCACGAAATTATGATGCGCGGCACTTTCGCCAATATCCGCATCAAAAACGAAATGTTAGATGAAGTAGAAGGAGGTTACACTCGAGGCCCTGATGGGCGAGAGCGTGCAATTTACGATGCCGCCATGGCATACCAGGCTGAAAACACTCCGCTAGTTATCTTTGGAGGGGAACAATATGGAGCAGGTTCTAGTCGCGACTGGGCCGCAAAAGGAACCGCGCTACTTGGAGTAAAAGCCGTTATTGCAGAAAGTTTTGAACGAATTCATCGTTCTAACCTAGTTGGTATGGGCGTAATACCCTTTGAGTTTACAGGCGGCGATAACAGGAAAGCGCTCAAAATTACGGGAGACGAGAGTATCTCTATATTCGGGTTGGACACCATTGAACCACTGCAGGAAGTGACTTGCAAAATAACCCGTACCAATGGTTCAACCCAGGAAATTCTTCTAAAATGCAGAATTGATACTGCAATAGAGATTGAATACATCGAACACGGAGGTGTTTTGCACTATGTGCTGAGAAACCTAGCGAAAGCTTCGTAATTACTCCCAGGCTGTCATTGTATATTTTAACAGAAGCGCAAACAGTTCTGGCGTGCGAATAAACCACTTGGCTAATGAACGAAAAAGATGACTTATGATTCAATTACCGTTACTTTAAATGGATCGTTGATTTAAATTCATCGTCTCAGCCAGTTTTCGCAACGAGACCTTGACTCAAAAATACAAATTCCAGAGTTCAAACAGATGGCAGAACCTGAAACCAGAAATATCCATATTCATGACGAAGACGATTTCAGTGGAATGCGAAAGGCAGGCAACCTGGCTGCTGAGACGCTCGACTTTATTACACCTTATGTAAAGCCAGGCATTACCACACAAGAACTGGATAAGCTATGCCACGAATTCATTTTGGAGCACAATGCAGTCCCTGCACCGCTTAATTATAAAGGGTTTCCAAAGTCCATTTGCACCTCAATCAATCATGTCGTATGCCATGGTATACCGGGGCAGCGAAAATTGGTTGAAGGGGATATTCTAAATATAGATGTAACTGTTATTCTTGATGGATGGTACGGGGACACAAGCCGCATGTATTCTCTGGGGAAAGTGCCCGTGAAAGCGAGTCGTTTAATTGAAATAACTCATGAATGCCTTATGCTAGGTATAGCTGCAGTAAAACCTGGAGCCACACTGGGTGATGTAGGACATGCAATTCAAACCCATGCCGAGAAAAATCGCTTTTCGGTTGTCAGAGATTTTTGTGGACATGGTCTGGGTCGGGTATTCCATGCGCCCCCAAGTGTCCTTCACTATGGGGCGAAGGGCATGGGCACTAAATTAGTTACTGGAATGTTCTTTACTATAGAGCCCATGATAAATGCCGGCAAATTTGCGGTGAAAATTCTTCCAGACGGATGGACCGCTGTTACAAGAGATAGATCTCTGTCAGCACAGTTTGAACATTCTCTTGGCGTAACAAAAAATGGCTACGAGTTATTCACTGTCTCCCCCAAAGGATTCCATAAACCCCCCTACAATTTTTAAGAAGTGCTTTTATTTTTCACCAAGAATCGTAGAATAAACTAATGTATCAAATGAGTTGTAACTTGGCTCTTTAAGTCAAACTAGATAGGCTAGTCTTTTGCGCAAAAGAAAACAGATAAAATAGCTCGCCTGAGGAGTAAAAATGAACGAGGGCTCAGAAGAGACCAACGACGGTGCCTACAAAGATCCCCTTAAGAGACAAATTAATGGTCTATTCTTCAATCTGTGGGCATTTGGCAGCAATTCACTTGTAGCCTGGACCGCTACGAGACTCGGCATCGACATTTTGAGCGTACCGAAAGTCCGCCTTTTCAATGTGAAGGAGCCTCACAGAAGAGTATTTCACGGGCCCCGTCATATGACAGTCGATGAATTTCGAGAAATAAGTAAATCAGTAGACTCTGAACCCATGGAGATACGACTAGATTTCGAAATAGGTAACGACGAGACAGGTTTAAAAGAAGAAGAAGTTGAGGACATTTTTAGAAATTATGCAACTTTCGAGACCGACTATCGGGCTGTCTTGCTGCTAGATATAGTCGGCTTCTCAAAGCATACGCCTGAGGCCCAGGCCAGCCAGCTCTCTACATTAGAATTTGCCCTAAACATAGCGGAGGAAAGCTGCAAGCAAAAAGGTCTTCCAATGGAAATGCGAAGATCCACTACCGGTGACGGCTTTTACATATGGAATACGGAGACCGGTCCCGAGGCAGATGTAGCATTGTTTGTCCTTATGAAACTGTTCTTGACGTACTACTCGGGATTAAAAAGAGCCATTACGGAGAAAAATGCCGCCCCAGATATCAGAACTGCGGCTGGGGTGGGAAGTCATTACTCTTTCTATGCGCCAGGCCGCGACGTGTTGTATACCAGTGATGAATATATAGTTGGGGACGTAACGATCGACGTAGCGAGGTTAATAGGAAAAACCAATACCCACCAGATTGTTGTCGGTGCCTTCAATCGCCCAGGCCCTGAAGGCGAGCCTAACTATACTCCTGAAAAAATAATGGAGCTGGCCAGTGAAAAACTGAAAGAATTTCATGGCATGCCTCTTTTTGGGAATCCTGTGGAACGATTTTCATCATATATTACGGGACCCAGACGCGAAAATGGATCGTACAAAAATCAGAAAATGCGAGTTATCGACAAGCATGGCTTCGAACATATTTGCTACAACGCAAAGGTTAACGTTTTTTTAGATGGAGACGATCCTTATTATATCGGACTTCAGCATTCCGACTTATTTGGCCCAAAAGGGGCCTCATAAGACAGGCCAACCCTTATGAATCTACTATCGTCTTTTCCATTACACAATCGCTAAAATCGCAACCCTCCATAGTCGCCCTGACAAGATTAGCTTCCTGAAAATTTGTCCGATGAGAACGCCCCGTGTCGGTTCCATCCTTTGCTACGATAGAAATTTCACCTACTTCCACATTAGTCAAGTCACAACGCTTAAGATTGGCACCTGTCAAATTAGTACCAATAATTACTGCACCACAGAGATTAGCATCAAAAATATCGGTACCACCCAGATCAGCTAGTATAAGGCTGCAAGCTTTCAGCTGAGCCCCTCTTAGCTTACCGTCTCGCATCTGTATTCCTGAAAGATCCAGGCCACTTAAATCATGGTAGGACAAATCTAGTCCATCAAAACTGCCTCGCTCGCCTTCTGCCCCATTAGTCGTAATCCACTTTTTGTGATTACTTAACTTGTCCTTAACTTCGGGATCCATTTCATCAAAAGTGACTAGTGGTGGCGCGTCCCCAATGTCTAGTTGCGATTTGTCTAACCCGTCCAGCGAATTCTCAGTCGTTTTTGTACCCCGCATGCTTACGTTCTCAACCTTAGCGTTAGCCAATTTTGCTCCCGATAAGTCCGCTCCGTTTAAATTTGTATTAGTGAGCCTAGTGTCCGAAAGATCCGCATCCTTCAAATTTGCGTACGATAAATCGACATCCGAGAGGTCCGAGCCAAATAACTGTGCGCCCTCTAGATTAGCACCGACTAGGCTGGCTCCCTGAAAATCAACATTCGCCATCTTAGCCCTTGTACCTTGGGCATAATCCATTAGACACTGCGTCAAGTCTGAACGCTCATTGCCAAGGGATGCTGACCCATCCGCACCCATCATCACACCGCCGCGCAAATCTGCATCTGCTAGATTTGCATTCGTTAAATTGGCTCCCTTCAACGAAACCCCTCGCAATACGGCACCTTGAAGATTTGCGCCTTGTAGATCTACATCGCTCAACGTGGCCCCGAACATGTCAGCTTCGGTAAGATCTGCACCTTTAAGACTAGAACCGGTTAGATTAGTGCCCGCCATGACAGTTTTCGCGAGTTGCCATCCTTGAAGGTTTTGTCCTTCAAAGGCCTTTTTTGAGAAATCAGCCTGTTTACCGCCACTTTTTTTTGCCAACCATTTCTTGTGACCCGACATTGCCGTTTTAATAAGCAATAGTGTCTGCTTTTGCTCATTGGTCAGAGAAGCTAAGTGTGCCTTAACAGGGTCATCATCTTTGTTACCGCTTGAAATACGGTCCTGCCAAGACTCTCCTTCTTTCACGGTCTTCTTCGATCCACCCGCAGTGTTTGTATCTTCCCTCTCTACGTCCTGGCTAGAGATACGATCTTGCCAGTTATCGTCTTCTGACATTCTATTTCCAGTCCATTATACCAATCAAAGCATTCTACTTTTTTTTTTGCATTAAGACTAAATACATCTAATGTCTACCACACTGATTTCGTAATACAAGTATTCTGGCCGCAGCATAAGGATTTAATCATCAGCCCAAGTGTGGTTTGTAATCAATGTAAACTCCTATAGAAACTAGGTTTTTCGACGTTACCGTTCTTTGATACTAATGGCAGAAATAAAACTCAACAAGCAAACAAATGGTAGAATAATAAGCGATACTTGATAATCTTCTGCTCCATATTGTCTAACTCCATCCAAAAGAAGTCCATTCCATCTAGCATCAAGTAACATCCCAATTATCGGCTGTAAAACTGCCCCGCTACCTACCACAAAGGTATTAATGAACCCCAACGCCACCCCACCTGCCTCATTGGGATTGCTTTCTTTGACGAGTGCGAAACCAAGTATCATTGACGAAGATAAAGCTCCCTGTAATACCAGTACCGTTCCTAAAAAAAATGTCGAAATCCAAGGAAATATAACCAGGATTGCCGTCATCACGGCAGCTCCCCCTGTTCCCAAAATTAATAAAATGCGACGATTTTTTATACGGTCCGAGAGCCAACCAAAAAAGGGGGCACCCGCAGCCCAGCCAATAAAAATGAGCGAGATAAGAGTAGCAGCTTCAGGCTTATCTAGTCCCCTCATAGTCATCAAATAAGGTACACCCCACAGGCCACCAAAAGCAAGTAAAGTGCCAGTTAAACCGGCAGTTGCAAATGTTGCAAACCACGTTTGAATATTTATAACAACGGACTTTAGTCCATTCCAAACTGAATGGACTGTCCCTTCGTCATTTGTTTTTGGATCGCGCACTGTAAACACTAAGAGGATAGCCAATACAAGCCCTGCAATGCCCAACCCTACATTTGCATTCCTCCATCCGAACATCGCTACAACCAAACTCAGAGGCCCTTGCCCCACAAAGCCACCGGCAGACCCCATCATTTGAGCCCAACCACCTAAAATCGCAAACCTTGAAGGAAACCAGCGGGCAGCCATGTTAAGTGCCCCTACAAAACTGAAAGCCGCTCCTGCTCCCACCATGGCTCTTCCCAAATAAGCTGTAAAAACTTCGTCTGCCGAGGCAAAAATCAAACACCCACAGCCACAAATAGCGCAAGCCCCTGCCACCAATCCACGCAGACCAAATCTATCTACCAGAAGCCCCAACGGGATTTGTAAACCTGCGTATATATATAAATAAGTTGCCGATAAATTGCCCAAAATAGTGGCACCAACAGAAAATTCTCTCATCAGTTCGTCCACC
>CAYFGZ010000088.1:0-14605 GCA_964342575.1 uncultured Nisaea sp.
ATGGTCATGACAAAACCGCCATCACCGATTACGAGGACAGTAGTGGCTTCGGGGAGTGCCATAGAAAAGCCTAAAGCCGTCCCAAATCCCAGGCCAATTGAGGCGAATTCATTCGTCAACTTAAAATGTCCCGGACCTGGCGTTCGAAGGTAGGGAACTACGCCGAGAAAGTTGCCTGCGTCGTAGACTAAATTACGGTTATCAGGCAACAGTTGATCCAGCTTTAGTGCAAGCGACCTTGGGTCGACCGTACGCGCCGTGTGAGCGGGTTGAAAGTCAGACGAAATATCGAAGGAAGTTAGTTCTGTCCGGATTGCCTCAGCCCGGAACGGTTTATCATCCAGTATCCGATTAGGGAGAGCTTCGATTAGCTGTTCAGCTACCAGACGAGCATCTCCAACGACCGCCAGATCTGCTTCGGTATATCGACCAATATGTGGGCGGGCACGATCCACATGTATCAGAGGCACCGGTGGCAACGATTCGCCAAAGCTCATGGTTAAAAAATTTAATGCGGCACCGAACACCAAAACACAGTCTGCTTGTTGCATATACCGCCGGCCTACTGAGTGAGAAAATGAACCGATAATTCCCAAATTATAAGCATTATTGCGAAAGAGGTCTTTGCCCCTGGCGGAAGTCGCTAGCAAAGCGCCAATGCGATCAGAGAGCTCCTCCAACGCTGGACCCGCGCCACTTAGATAAGCCCCCATGCCTGCGAGGATAACGGGTCGCCTGCTGGCGGCTAAAACATCTACCACAGCCGCTATAGTTTGATCACGAGCGGGTGAAGGAGGAATAGCCTCCGGGAGGGCTGGCGCGGGATCGTTTCTATTCACCATCATTTCAGACAGCTGTACATTGGTTGGTAAATGCAAAGTAACAGCATGACCTCGCGCAGCGATAGCAACGGCATCAGCAAGTGCGGCTCGGGCACCATGAGCTGACGTTGGGAAAAAACTATGTAAACCGGCAGCTTCCATTACACCACGAGAGTTAAAGGCTTTGTAGTCAGGTCCAATATTGTTGATTGCATCTCCTGGAACGGGTGCCTCGCCATAAATAATCAATACCTTAGATCCCGTCCGTGAAGCGCTGATAGCAGCATGGAGACCATTGGCGGCGGCTGGACCACGGCCTATTACCGCTATACCAAGTTGGCCTGATGCAGCCGAGTAACCCTCTGCCATAGCAATGGCGTTATTCTCGTGCCGGGCCCCATGAAAACTCACGCCAATGACATCGAGCTCTGTTGCAAACATAGCTGTATCATCGCTCATCAGACCGAATACGCAATTAATGCCCAGGTTTTTAATATCATGGGCCAACACTCTATAAGTCGGATTATTGCCACGGTCCATATAAGTCGCTCCCTTTTGTTTCCAACAAACAAATTATAGTAAGGAACTGCATTGATGCAAAGGTTGAAGCTAGAATCAACTGTCTATTTAGCGTCAATAAAACTAGTCAGCTAGTAGGCTGGTATAAAGATGCGTGCTAAGCATAAGGGGGAAAATGGTCACTATCAAGATGGCTATGATTACTCTGCCAATTGAGTATATATAAGCTGGGTCCCTATTGAGTTGGAGAGATGCAAATGAAAGTTAGGCAGTGAGAAAACAAATTGTTGTTTGTTCAATAAATAATAGCGAGAAAAATCTCTGTGTAGACATTTTTCGAAGAGAAGATAATAGTTTTGGGTTTGAAGAATATAGAAGAGACCCAGAAACCAATTATGGTTGGTATAAAGTTGGTTTTTTTGGAGATTATATTTTCCCCAGTGAAGAAGAAGCATATAAAAATGCTTGTGGCAATATCGTTTGGTTGAGTCAGGAAAGACAATGAATATTTTGGATAAAAAGAAGAGGTGACACTGTTGCGGGCTAAAACAAATATAAATTTTTAAATGCCTTGTGGCAGTGCTGAATTTACCGATGATTTTGCAATGTGATGATGCGCCAGTTACTACTTCCACTTTATTGGGCCGCGAAAAGGTCGCATGTCTGGATAACCGCTAACTGCCCAGGCACCATCAACTATGAGGCTACTGCCGTTGATATAACTAGCGTCGTCACTTGCTAAAAATAAGGCTGGGCCTGCTATTTCGCCAGGTTGACCCGGCCGGCCCTGCGGGATTCTAGCAATAAAGTTTTCCAGCGCAATCGGGTCATCAAAGTGTCGCCGTGTCAAGGGTGTTTCAATTAATCCAGGGAGGATAGCATTGACGCGAATATTGTTGTCAGCTAACTCGAGAGCGGCATTTTTAGTTAGCATTTCTACTCCTGATTTGGCTACGCTATAAGCCGCTCCTGCATGCATTGGTATCCGTGCGTTTACCGAAGCCACATTCACAATCGCACCACCAGAGTCAGAAAGCATTAGGCGAGACTGATATTTGATACATAGGAAAACAGATTTCAAACAAAGATCAATAACGAAGTCCCAATCTTCTATTTCCAAATCAGGAATGTACCCACTCCGGTTCCCTCCAGCTACATTGAAAGCTACATCTAGACCTCCAAAGCGTTCCTGGGTATGAGAAACTAAATCCTCTACGTCACTCTCCTTAGTTACATCACCCACTCGGCTCGAAAATCTACTGTCTAGTTGATTGCTAAGATCGTCTAAACCTGAAGTGTCTATATCAAAACCAACGACTGTTGCGCCTTCTCTATGTAATCTTTGCGTGATAGATTTTCCTATTCCTGAGCTTGCACCAGTAACCAAAGCGGTTTTATCTTTAAATCTTTCTCTCCAATAGTTCATAAGTTTCTCCTGTTTGATTTGGGTATACAAAAAATAAACATCGGTGCTAGCGCAAGTTTAACAGTTTGAAGCAAAAACGGTTTGCAGTTTAAAATGGAGTAGCTTGTTGATTACGGCATCAGACCCACTTGTATCAGCTAATTGTTTCGCTTTCGTTTTTGTAATCTCTAATATAAGGGTTCAAGCTAATTAAACTGCCTAGTCAAGTGACAAAAAACTCCTTGTACTTCATAACAGAATCTTATGTTTGAGAGAAGATTTTGCTCGGAGAGATATAGTCGGCTGTAATATTAAATTCTCCCCAAGGGGTTGCAAGGTGAACTCCATTCGTTAAACGCGAATTTATATGTTTTATTTTGTTGTTGTTTAAGACTAGATTAACTTCAACATAGCAGTTCTTCTAGCTAGGGATTAAATTAGGCTGATTCATGCAATCAGCATTTTGAGCAAAAGAGTGCCTGTAGTAGAACAGCGGAGCAGGGCAATTTAAATTAACCAATAAATTGTTACTCAGATATTAAGATAGAGAAAAACTTTTTAGCACGAGACAATATGGAGAATAAAATGTTGATAACTTAAATTTTAGGCACCGAGCTCATTGTTGATGAATTCCGGATATCTTGTACTGACAAAGTCCATAAACTATTGAGAAACACAAAATGAATTATACTACAGCTTATAAAGAAGTGAAGAGGTTGCTTAAAGTGGGTGGCACAAATACTGGTGATTCTATAGAGACGGTTGAGAGTAAAGTGCGCGAAAAATATATCGATCTTTTAGTGAAAACTATTCTTTGTTCAATGTACCCTGATCCAGCGCTCGCATATGGCTCGGACGATAAGAACCATCGGATAGAAGGGAGAGATTGGCCAGGTGTTGCTCACTCAATGATAGGGCAATATAGAGCCCAAAACATTGTTGAATTATGTAAAAGAATAATCCACGAACAAATTCCGGGAGATTTTCTAGAGGCGGGTGTTTGGCGCGGCGGTACTTGCATACTCATGCGGGGGATATTAGAAGCCTACGGTATTAAGGACAGAAAGGTGTTCTGCGCGGATTCATTCGAAGGACTTCCGCCACCTGATGAAGATAAATATCCGCATGATAAAGGGGACATACTCCATACATTCGAGCAGTTAGCTGTGTCTCTAGAAACAGTTCAGAAAAATTTTAAATTGTATGATTTATATGACGAACAAACAATTTTTCTCAAAGGCTGGTTCAAGGATACTATGCCCACAATCTCAAAAGAAACATTCTCTTTAATCAGGCTTGACGGAGATATGTACGAATCGACAATGGATGTTTTAAACAATCTTTATGACAGAGTATCAGTAGGAGGATTTATTGTAGTCGACGATTATGCCCTTCCGTCTTGTAAAGTAGCGGTTGAAGATTTTCGACGGCAACGAAATATTATAGACGAAATCCATAACATCGATTGGACTGGAATTTGGTGGCAAAAAACAATGGCGGATTAACATCATTCCATTAAATTGATGCCAATGTGACGGGTTTTATCCCGATAGAAAGTACTCGTGGGTTGCTAACGCAGGAAATACCGTAACTTGGATTTTTTAAAAAGCAGGATATTTTGTTAAATATATAGGAAAATGCCACGTCCGTTATGACGTGGTGTACCATATTAGGTGGTGTTTTTTAGGGGCGTTAACTCTGCCCAGTCATTGGTGCTTTTTTGAGGGGAATTGATCCTCTCTCAAAAACTACTACACTGTCGTAGAACGATATCCCGAAGGTGTTTTGGGAGATAAAATCTGGCTCAATAGCTCCTCTGGTGTGGTCTGCATTTAGTTTATCCACGAACGCCTTGCTCTTGTTAATAAAAGTATTGGGGTTTTCGATCCCACCCTCGAATTCGTCCCAATATGCTGTGTGCAAATCCTCCACAATGTAGATTCCGTTTTTTGGTAATCTTGGATAAAAGTATTCAAACGATGCGTTGATATGCGACATTATGTGACTGCCGTCGTCTATTACTATATCTGGATTCCCAAACTCTTGGACGACTGATTGAAGAAAGTATTTATCACTCTGATCTCCAATGCGTACAGAGATATTGTCACCTTCATGCTCAGCACAAGATGGATCGATGTCTATCCCAATTAATGTTGCCATGGGACCGAGAAATCGTTGCCACATTTGGAGGGACCCTCCCTTGGAAACACCGATTTCCAACATTGTGATTGTCTTGTTTCTATAAGATGACAAATGTCGTTCATATATAGGAAAGTAGTGCATCCATTTGTGTATTAACTTCTTATCGTTTGTTTGAAAATCCTGCCAAAGGTTCAACTTATTCTTCCTTTCAGAAATAAGTATGAATTTTCGCTTAAGCTGCGGGTGAACCATCAATTATGTATCACTTAATAGCTGATTCTAACATTAAATTTGATCCTTCTTAAACAAAAACTTATTTGATCTCAGATAGCTTTCAGGTATAAAAGCTCGACGATATGACCGTCCCTCTTTTTGATAACATTATTGCAGGATCCTTTCTTGAGAAGAGCGTGCTGCCCTTATCGAGTATAGATTTTCAAAAACACAGATTGCTGTTTAAAAGAAAATCCATTATTTTCGAGTTATGGATTTGAAGTGAAATCTGATGTACTAGCCTCGTTAATCGGAGCTGGACATTCAGACGAGGAGAATAAATTTTTTCTGTAAAGAGATAATTTGGTGCATTAATCTAATTTGAGGGAACGCGGGTTACGTGGAAAAGAGGAACTTGATAGTTATGGTTAAGTGTGAGCTTGGTCGCACTTATGACGTTGCCGTGGTGCTCGCTGACTTACCGGAGGCACCTGTAGTTTATTCCACCTCTGGCGACTATGACTTGTTCACCATGTTTCGACTAGAGAACAACGACGATATTGGCCATTATGTCTGCGACATTATCCAAAAGGTCGATGGCGTAAGGGATACAAACACGATTGTTTGCTTTAACCCGTTCACCAAGGATCGCGGGATCTAGATATTTCATTGTAGGTTCGAGATCTCACTAAAAGATAGAGTTTAAAACCAGCGCATCATAAGAGACTTATAAGACCCGCTGTTTTCCGGGAAAGTTAACAAAGAGACAGTAAAAAGTAATCGAAAATTTGAATATCTTTAAAGTTCGATTAAATTAGTTGGGACATCCAAAGATTGTCCAGATTGTGTGCAGGGTTACGGATGTAACTATTGTCTTCCTCACTATGTAATTCATCAAGGTAATTCATCAAGATTTGCTGATAATTTTAAAAAAGCAGTTAAGAACATTTGGAAACAGTGGGAGTTAGCAACCATGGCTTAACGTTGATGGTAGAGGAAGAAGAGAAATGCTGATGTAAAACCCAGTAGCAGATAAGGAATGAGTGATCGCCTTCCTGGCAGTCAAGCTAGCCTCCTGGTTAGTTTAGGATTAGCATACTCATGTGGGTTGACGTGAGTAGAATTTTTCCAGTGGGACAGTCACGGAGGGCCATCAAGAACTGCCCTAAGAAAAATTGTCTTCTCGACCAGTAAATTAAAATACAGGAAGACAAGGAGAAATATATTATGCAGACAGCTGGGATAGTAGAGAAAGTCAATAGCGTTGACTTGGAAAAATACATGGTTGAAGGAGCAGTTCGCGCTCTAGAATTGAATAATCGGGGACCTTTTCGGAGGACATCTACCGGTTTAATTGACCCTGAAATCCTAGATTCGTATTGGCGATATGGCTTCTATATTTTCGAGGAAATTTTCGGAGAAGAAGAATTAAATGACCTTATGATTGATATAGAAGAAATATTAGATAGGTTGCCAACTAATAGTGATTCAAAAATAGATGCGAAAGGCAGACCAGCCTTAGCCGCTAATTGTAAAGCAAAGAACCTTTATTGGTCCAAACCACTTGGTGATCCATGGGGAGGGACATCTTTTGGTCAAGGACGTCATGCAGCGAAGATGTTTGAGCCAAAGCCTAGTCAGAATTCGCCCGAAGAAATTGTGTTTCTCATTCTCGGGTCGTTGCAGTTTTCTGATGCTTGTCTTCGAGCGTACGGCCATCCTGATTTAATGGCATTGTCCGCTGCAGTGAATGGTGACGATTTTGTTCCGTACACTGATGGTTTGTTTATCAAGGCCCCGGGACTTGGCGCGTCGGTGGCATGGCACCAGGATGGTATAACGCATTGGGATAGTCCAGAGTGGAACCAGGGTTCACATGGTTTTAATCTGATGGGCCAGGTCTATGGATGTACGCCTGAGAATGGAGTTTGGGTAATCCCCGGGTCCCATAAACTGGGAAAGATTGATATCAAAGCTAAAATAAGACAAGCGGGGTCGATTTATTTTCCAGATGCCGTTCCCATGGTATGTAATCCGGGCGATGTAGTAATCAGCAACCGTCAATTATTACATGGCTCATTCGCAAATACGAGCGATAACTGGCGAGTGACTGTCAACATGGGTTGCCTCCCAAAGCGCTCTGTTCTTGGAGTACGTGGTGGGGGAATAGTTAGTCCAGAAACAGTATTTGATGAAGACCATATTGCAAAACGCTCGCGTCCAATTGCCTACGCTATTGACGCTCGGCACCAAAGATTTCCCGAAGAAACACCTTTTATATACGAACCACTGGCTGACCAGGATATTGTTTGGGATCAGGAAGCTCGCAAATCACTGCATGATTATAGCCTATTGGATATCAGTATTTAAGAGCCGATCTTGGGCTTATAAGTTATTTGCATAATTAATCTGATATAGCGGGTGTCAAAGCAGTGGGGAAAAAGAAATATAGGATAGGAATAGATGTAGGCGGTACCTTTACGGATATCGTTTTAATTAACAATGAGACGGGTGAGCTATCTGTCACTAAGGTTCTAAATCGTCATTCTAGTCGCGATGAAACAGTCTTGGAAGGAATCAAACGACTTTTAACGCAAAGCAGCGTCTCGTTTAAAGATATTGAATACATCGCTCATGGCACAACTATTACAACGAATACAGTAATCGAGCGAAAAGGTGCAAAAACGGCGCTTATTACCAACCAAAATTTTAGAGATATCCTAGAGATTGGTAGGTTCGCCCGCCCCGCTGAATTGATTTATCGAGTGCACGAGGATAAGCCATCACCCCTTGTGCCGAGATATTTGCGCTATGGTGTTCCTTGCAGGATAGACCGTGATGGCAAAGTATTTACGCCACTTGACGTTAAGAAGCTGTCAGAAATTATTGAGAGCTTAATAAGTGAAAGTGTTGAAAGTGTCGCTGTATGTTTTCTTTTTTCGTTTTTAAATCCTAGCCAAGAACACGAGGTTCGCGATCACTTATCTCGCTCTCTACCTCATGTTGAAGTTGTATTGTCGAGCGAAATCCTGCGTGAATTCAGAGAATTTCCCAGGACAAGTACAACCGTGTTTGCAGCTTACGTGGCGCCCGTGCTACGGAGTTATATTTCTGGTTTGGTTGAAAGACTTGCAGGCCATAAAATAAAGTGTCCTTTGTATATTTTTCAATCTAATGGAGGTGTAGCAAATCCGGATGTTGTTATGCAAAATCCGGCATTAACACTATTGTCTGGGCCAGCCGGAGCTGTGGTTGGAGCATCCCAATTGTGCGGGCAAGCGGGGTATAATAATTTGATAACAATGGATGTTGGTGGAACTTCCTTGGATGTTTGTTTAATTCAAAATTCAGATGCTGAAATTACCACAACTCGTGAAATCGATATGTTCCCGATTAGTACACCTACAATCGACGTGCATACCATTGGCGCAGGTGGTGGGAGTATAATAAGGATTGACGAAGTAGGAAGGATAACTGTTGGCCCGGATAGCATGGGAGCAGATCCAGGTCCGGTTTGTTATGGTCTGGGTGGAACCTTACCAACCTTAACCGATATAAATCTCCTGATGGGATTAATTGACCCCAACACTTTTGCCAACGGCGAGGTGTTTTTGGATAAGATACAGGCCGCAAACATAGTTCAAAAGGCGGTTGCTGCTCGACTGTGCGTGGACTTAGAAACCGCGATTTCTGGCGTATACAATGTCGCAACAAACCAAATTGCAGAAGCTATCAGGGCAGTTACAATAGAGAATGGCAGCGACCCGCGCAGTTATTCGTTGGTGGCGTTTGGAGGAGGTGGGCCACTACATGCCGCAGCCGTAGCACAGGAATTAGGAATTGCCCGGATTATAATTCCGAAACATCCGGGTTTATTTTCGGCACGAGGAATAGGAACAGCGGATTTTAATCATGATTACATTAGATCGATTGTTCGACCTTTTTTGGAAATTTCTTCTGAACGGATTTTGGATGTATTTTCAGAGTTGGAAGAGAGTGCTCGCAGAGATTTGGATGTTGAGAAAATCGATCCAATAAATCGGCGATTAGTTAATTCTTTTGATCTCCGGTATGTTGGACAAACAACGGAGATTAATGTTCCTCTGATTTGGAGTGAGAAGTGCAGAGACTTTAAAAAAAAGGTAGTTGTCGATCAATTTCACAAAATCCATTTAGACAGATATAGCTATAATGTTGAAGACGAACCCGTGGAACTAGTCAATATCAGGCTCCGAGCCGTTGGTTTAATTGATAAGCCACCAATCCAAGTGAATTGCATAGAAAATATTGAGGTGACGCCAAATAAGGAGCGGCAAGTTTTGCTGCCAGGCTCGAAAGTCCGGCAGACCATACCTGTCTACAAACGCAATTCGCTGAATATAGAAGGAAAGCTTATTGGGCCGGCCATTATTGAAGAGGAGTCTTCGACTACACTGGTTTTGCAGGGCATGGAAATAACTGTAGATCAATTTGAAAACATAGTTATTCAATCAAACTCGCTGGAAGATATGCTATGACAATAGACCCTTTCACGCTCGCGATTATCCAAAGTTCGCTCGTGGGCATTGCCCGTGATATGAAAATCATGACTATGAGGACAGCCTACACGCAATTATGGAAAGAGCAGGGTGATCTGTCATGTTGCTTAATGAATGAAAATGGAGAGATTATAGCCCAAGACCCCAATGGCTTTCCAATACACGTGACTACTATGCCGCTGCAGTTGCAAGGAGCGGTTTCAGCAATCGGCAAGGAAAACTTAAACCCGGGTGATGTTATAACAACCAACGATCCATTTATTGGAGGAACACACCTACCTGACGTCCTAATAGCACGACCGCTTTTTCATGATGGATCAATATACGGATATAGCTGTAACCGGGGGCATTGGGCTGACATTGGGGGGATGGGGCCAGGCAGTTATTCTCCAGCAACGTCAGATATTCACCAGGAAGGAATACTAATTCCACCAGTTAAACTTTTCGAAGAAGGAAGGCCTAACGCCGGAATTTTTGAAATGATAATGTGCAATATTCGAAATCGATCGATAGGAATGGGTGATCTCCGAGCACAATATGCCTCTTGCGAAACGGCCGAAAGACGTTTGAGATCAGTAATTAACAGGCATGGAATTCAGGTGTTAAAGCAAGCTATGCACGAGATAATCGCGCGAGCAGAGCGACTTACTAGAATGCAAATCGCTGAATTTCCAGATGGGAAATATTGTGCTCGGGATTGTCTTGATGGAGACGGATTATCGGACCAATCATCTTGGATCGATGTTCAGATACATATCAAAGGTAGTGATGTAGTTGTGGACCTGACAGAAAGTAGTCAGCAATCTACGGGTGGAATGAACTGCTCCCACTCAGCCGCAGCTTCTGCTGTTCAATATGCTTTTAAATCCATAACGGACCCTGACAATCCTCCAAATGCTGGAAGCTACCGCCCCATAATTGTTAAAACCCGAAAGGGAACACTAGTAGATGCAGAAAAGCCGGGCTCCATCGTTGGATTTGGTGACGTATGTTACCGCGTTTTCGATGCTACAATGGCAGCCATTGCTACTGCTATTGGAGACCGAGCCGTGGCAAGCGGTTCGGGCTCGACCGGTACGGTTGTAATTGCAGGAAAGCAAAAAACAGAAAAAGGGGATCGTTATTTTACAACCCTTGAACTTTCTTCTGGCGCATATGGAGCTCGAGCAACAAGTGACGGAATAAATGCTATTCGTTACGGCCCGGGAAATGCCGGTCATATCCCTCTGGAAGCTGACGAACTGGAAAACCCTTTATTTTTTGAGGCGTATGAAATCATCTGTGATACGGGTGGTGCAGGTAAATTTCGGGGGGGCAACGGCTTTGTTCGAAGATTTCGTATTGAGAGCGAAGTGGCACAGATATGTCTATGCGCCGATCGGCATCGTACACCGCCTCCGGGTTTGTTTGGCGGTCTTGAAGGATCTACTGCTCGGTATATTGTAGATTACAATAGTGAGAATGAACGCATGTTGCCGAGTAAAACAGCATATATTAATTTAGCGCAAAATTGTGTCGTTAGTCTGGAGTCTGCAGGAGGAGGGGGATATGGCCCTCCAGAAGATCGTGATAGAAAAAAGATTATTGAAGACATAAAAAATGGCTATGTTTCTGCTGAAAAAGCCAGAGATGTATATGGTCTGAATATTTATAAATGAGGCCAAAATTTGCAAAAATGAAGAAAATTAGATTGGACCAATAGGGTGGACGGGACCTTTAATGGCGAGTGTGTCTAAAACTATTTCTAAGGGCGGCAGCGGGGTTTTTCTTGGCGACTGTCTATCTCTCATACGTGAGATCCCCGACAACTCAATTGATCTTATTTTAAGTGATATACCCTATGGCATTGGTGCCGACGAATGGGACGTACTCCATTCAAATAGAAATATGGCGTATGGTGGTGCGAGTCCTGCACAACTAAAAAGTTCTGGGTTCAAGAAACGGGGAAAGCCAATAAATGGATGGAGTGAAGCCGATAAAAAGATTCCTAAGGAATACTATGATTGGTGCATGACTTGGGCCCCTGAATGGACCCGGGTGTTGAAGCCAGGAGGTAGCGCTTTTGTTTTTGCCGGACGAAGATTGGCACATAGAGCGGTTTCTGCCCTCGAGGACGCCGGCTTAAATCTGCGAGATATTCTTGGCTGGGAGCGAGATAAAGCATTACATAGGGCCCAGCGATTAAGTGTTGTATTCGAACGTCGAGGAGATTTAAAGACAGCAGAAAAGTGGTATGGGTGGCGAATAGGGAACTTGAAGCCAGTTTTTGAGCCGATTATCTGGGCATTTAAACCATATAAAATGACCATTGCGGACAATGTTTTGGAGTATAATCTTGGAGCATACAATCAAGAAAAACTTAGAGAAAATATCGGGAATAAAAATAATATTTTTGCTGTGAATTCAAAAAAGAGCGATACTGGCTTGCATATTGCTCAAAAGCCTGAATTTTTGATGCGCCTTTTAATTGAGCTGGTAACCCTAAAAGGACAAACAGTCTTGGATCCTTTTGCCGGCAGCGGAACGACAGGTGTCGTAGCAGCTGACCTTGGGCGAAACTACATTATGTTTGAGCGTGACAAGCAGTCTTACAATATAATTGCTGATCGTCTGGCAGATCGTCAGAAGTTCGCTTCAGAGAGGTGTTGTTGAAGAGTAATTCAACCTAATAATTGAGGATTGGAAAAAATTCCTTTATAATTTAATATTAGCAAAAGATATAAACGGCAGAGGGGAAACCGTTGTCTTTGTAGTGAAGTAGAATGAAATTTATATTAAGGAAAAAACGAGTAACAACAATTACTCTGGGATAAATTGAAGACGGAGGCTAATTATGAACCTCAGTGTTGCACCGAATGGTGCTGCAGAAACAAAAAGTCAATTGGATTATGATGCGATTATAATAGGAGCAGGCGTAGCCGGCCTTTATCAACTTTATCGATTGCGGGAACAGGGTTTAAGCGTTCGAAGTTTCGAAGCCGGGAGTGGTGTTGGCGGGACATGGTACTGGAATCGCTATCCTGGAGCCCGATTTGATTCTGAGAGTTGGACTTATGGTTACTCATTTTCTCAGGAGCTGATGGAAGAATGGGATTGGAAAGAAAACTTTTCATCTCAACCTGAAAACGAACGTTATTTGAATTTTGTCGCGGATAAATTTGACTTGCGAAAAGATATAGAATTTAACGCTACAGTAGTATCCACGCACTACAAAGATCAGACGCGTAGTTGGGAAGTGAAATTGGAGACGGGTGACTGCTATTCTACCCGTTTCTTAATTACGGCGATTGGGATACTTTCGGCGCCGGTTATGCCCACTATTCCTGGCATCTCATCTTTTAATGGAGAATCGTTTCACACTTATTACTGGCCAAAAGAAGAAGTCGACTTCACGGATAAACGAGTAGGCATTATTGGTACCGGTGCGACGGCAATACAGGCTGTTCAGGAAATCGCAAAAAATGTAGGACAGCTCTCCATTTTTCAGAGAAATCCGAATTGGGCTGCACCGCTGAATAATAGCGAAATTTCAGTAGAAGAGATGAGGGAGATACGCAGCCGCTACCCTGAAATATTGGCTCGATGTCGAGAAACGCCTGGTTGTTATATCCACAATGTGGATCCTCGTAAGACGTTAGAAACTTCTCCTGAAGACCGTAAGGAATTCTGGGAAAAGCTATATGCCAGCCCCGGCTTTGGAATTTGGCAAGGTAACTTTGTAGATATGCTAACCGACCGAGCAGCGAATGCACTGGCAAGTGAATTTATTGCGAGCAAGATACGAGAACGCGTACACGATCCAATAATTGCAGAAAAATTAATTCCAAAAAACCATGGTTTTGGAACACGCAGAGTACCCCTTGAAACACACTATTACGAGGTCTTCAATCAGGATAACGTTGAACTTATAGATATTAACGATACACCTATTGAAAGCATTACATCAAATGGAATAAGGACAAGTGATCAGGAACGAGAATTTGACATCATAATATATGCTACCGGATTTGATGCAATTACGGGCACCTTTGAGAGAATAGATATAAGGGGTGAGGATGGCATTAAATTAAAGGAAGTGTGGCGAGATGGCCCGCAAACCTACTTGGGTTTTTTGGTGAAGGGCTTTCCCAATATGTTTATGGCTATGGGACCACACTCTGGCTTAGGTAACTACACGCGTACTGCCGAATATAGTGTTGAATGGATAGCAGGACTTATTGAGTATGCCGAAAGTCAAAAGTTAACGCGAGTGGCTGCAACCTCTGATGGAGTAAGAAATTGGACGGAGTACGTTCATGGTCTGGGCGAGGGGTTGTTGCAGAATGAGATTGGGTCATGGATGACGGGAGTCAACAATAATTTAGAAGGCAAAAGAACTCCCCGAATAATGCGCTATAGTGGAGGACATCCAGCATTTAGAGAGCACTGTGACGCTATTGCTGCCGGAGGCTACAAACCACTTCAATGGGATTAGCTAGACGGACTCTGGGGCTTATAGTTTCTAACAAAATGGCTATTACACGAAGATGATCAAGCTGTTTGTTGGTAGCTACAACTCGTTTAGTTAGCGGCAAGATAAGCATTTTAAGGTATTTACATAGCCGTACCACCGCCATCTATGATTAATTCTCCGCCTGTCATGTAGGATGATTCATCTGAGGCGAGAAATAGTACCCCAGCCACGATTTCCTCTATGGAGCCTATTCGTCCGAGGGGAATTCTCGACAAGCGTTCCGCTAAGATCTGAGGGTCTGGGTTCGCTTGGCGCACCATCTCGGTATCGACTGGCCCTGGGAAAACCGCATTACTCCGAATTTTGTCCTTGGCGTGCTGCGCCGCGGTTACCTTGCTAAATATGCGCACAGCACCTTTGCTGGCAGCATAAGCGGGTTCTTGAGTGATAGATTGGCCCACACCGGATACGGAGCAAATATTTATAATAGATCCCCCTCCCGCTTTACGCATAG
>CAYFGZ010000089.1:0-14416 GCA_964342575.1 uncultured Nisaea sp.
TGTTCCAGTTGTACCGCCCGCTCGCAGCGTTGGACCCGATCCCCTTCGCTCGCCGCCGACACCAGCGTGACCGTCCCTCCGCTGTCAGTGCCCGCCCCGGATACGGTGAAATTCGTGGTCAGCACCAACTGGTCAGACGATTCCGGGTCCACGCCCGAACTGCGTTGATACACCTCGATATCGCTATCGGTAAATATGGGAAACGGATAGGTAAAAGCGGTCTGGCCCGCCGTGGCGGTATAGTCAACTCTCGTTGATAGACTGTTTATGACTTGGCTCATTTCAACTCCTGCGCCGCTGTTTCTTCGAGCGAATCGAAGATACTGCGTAACCAAAAGACGTTCTGATACGGCAACAACCTGCGGAGAGTTTTGACATCTTTATCGTCCAACTCATCGTTGCCCCTAATACTGTCGGCCGTGCCCTCTATAAGACGCGCGGTGCCGCCCAAAACCCCGGCTGTCGGCCCCAACAGCACTTCTTCCAACTCGCTATAGCGATAGCGAGACTTCGGTCCCACCCCCATCACACTCCCGGGCCCGATATTCATTTTGTCGAGCGTGTGTGACGCCTCCCACAGCACGGCAAGCGCGCCAGACCGATCCAATGATTCAGACAACAGCTCTGCCGCATCTGTTGACAGTTCGCGCCCCGCAATCTTTTCCTTGATCGCGTAACTCGCCAAACCGCCCGCGACCATCAGCAAAAAGCCGTTAAACGCAGCCGCGTCACGATGCTGCAGGTCCGCAATGGTGATTTTGTGGTGCGCTGACATGGCGAACGTCTTCCCCTGGCTCGCCAGCTTGCCCAACTCCGAGTGCAGCAAGAGCGGCCTTTCAGACACTCCCGGCGTCACAATGGCGCGGTCTACATCCCTTAAAACAACCGCCTGCAAGGTTTGCGCTGCATCTAAATCGCTCCAGCGGTCCACCTGTGGCAGCTTCAACACGCCGTCGTCACCATGCGCGGCAAATTCGTCCGAGATGCGCTTGGCCATGCTTTCATCAATGCCGGCTTGTGCTAATCGGCGCTTCCAATTTTTAGAGATTGTGCCCGCCGCCCACTTAATTGATTCTTCCAGCACCCGGTCCGTTGCAATCACGCCCGTTGTCTGTTTCCAAAACGCATTCCACGGAGCCAACAAAGCCACCTTTGCAAAGGGGCTGGTCAGTTGCTTCACGCCGCGCTCTAATTTGGTGTTGCGCGCGTAAACATCATCCAATTGACCCAACGCGAGCGCGCGCGTGTTTAGGCTCATATCCAGACCGATGGCCCACTTTTTCATTTCTCGCATGCTCGCGCGGGCCAGCGTGGGCTGCAGGGCCAGCTTGGTCCAGCCGCGCAACGTGCGCGTCAAACCATTGATCGAAACCGCCCGCGCAACGTCTGGTATGGATGAAAGCACCATGCCGCCAAACAGGCGTAGATAGTTCAAATCCCGCGCCGTAGATGACATGCGAAAAGCCATTCCGGCAGGGTCCGCAGTGCCCAGTTGTTCATTTCTTAGTAGATCGCGTATTGCGTGCAAATCTCGTAAATCGTCCTGGTGCTGTTTCTCTAGTCGCTTGCGCTTTTTGGGAGGGGCGGCATCAAGCACATCTTTCCAATCGCGTGAGACGGTGTCGAAAACGTCTTCCATGTCCACGCTCCCGTATAGGCGCGTGAGTTCAATATCAGGGGCCATCGTCCTAACGTAGTTGCCCCACACCACCGCCACATCCATTTCTAAAAAGTCTTCGATCAACTCATCGGGAATATCGAACACGCGCTGTTTTAGCGGGCCGCGCAGATTGGGCGGAAGCTCATAGGGCACTTTGCCCAAATGGTAGTTATTAATGTGGTTGGATATGGTGGCAACTACGCCCTGTACCTCGGGCGCACTCAACTCAGGGTCACGTGAACGCACCCAATCGCGCACGGTCTTTTCCCACGCTTCGCGGTCAACCGTTATCCGCCTGTTGTTGTAGACCCTATGGAAGTAACTAGCAGCGGTGGTGACCTTCACATCTTTCGGCAAGAGGTCCAGCTCAATGGCCGAATCTCTCATCGGATTAATCAGCTTGGTGCGGGCAAATCCGGCCGCTGCCCCCACCTCGGCAATAGAGTGTGTGTCACCGCGATGCGAGGCGCGGCCCACCTCCTGTCGAAATTCAGTGAACGAGAGGGCTTGCCCGCCCTCGCTTTTGACCCGCTTTCTGTAAGCCTTAAATTGGCCGTGCGTGTGCTCCAGCGCGGAGGCTAACAGGGCTTGATACTGCTTAATTCGGGTTTCCACCGTGCCACCCTCGGGGGTGGTCGAAACGCCTTTTACGTGCCCCTTAGTGACCAGGGGCGTCTCCATCATTTCGTTAACCAGTTGCCGAGACGTTTTAGAGGGTGAATGGGACAGGCGCAGCAGCGGCGTGACCCCCACATCTAGTTTGGCGGCCGGTATCTGCTCAAGCTCGTCCATAGTGGCCGTCACGCGCTCCGCGGCGCCTATGGAATAGCTGGGATTATCGGACAGGTCGCGTCTCAGCCCTTCTTCCAGAGCGGAGCGTTGCTCGCCGGTCACATAGCGGCCAATTTTATCGGTGGTCCCACCCAGTATCCCCGACAGCAGCGCTGCCGACCCAACGGCCAGCACGCTGTCCACGGGCGTGCGCGTTTCTTGCGTGGCGTGCTTACCCGCCTCGGCAAAAATTTCAGACGCTCCGCTCCAGGCGCCCAGCTTGATCCCGGTGCGCGTGGCAGTGGCGCCGCGGTAGGCCAGCTCGACTCCTTTTGCAGCGGGCATGGCCATCAACACGAGATAGGCAGGGTCTAAGGCGCCTGCTGCCAGCATAGCCAAGAAGCCCCCAACCCCCGCTTCATCAATCAGTTTTCTGTCCGCGATTTCCCTGTCTACCTGGCGCATAATCGCGTGCGTTTCTTCGGGCGATTCTGACAGCGCAAACCGCGACCCAAACAATTCATACGGGGTTGCTTGGATGTCCTCCGACGGATCGTAGTTCTCAACCGGGGCATGCTCGCTCCAGTCGCGGGCGAGCGCGCTGCCTACGGTGTTTTCTATCCGAAAAGCGGGCCCCAGGGCGTCTAAGAACCCCGGCGAGTCTTCCTTGTCCGCTAAGGGAAGGCGCCGGCTCAGTATTGGCAACGGCTCCAACAGGCCGGTAACGAACGGATTGTTTTCCTTAATCCTGGGCACCGTCATCACTCTGCTTAGGCAGCCATGAATCAGGCACCAGGGAAGGCGCGGCGGATTCAACTATCCGCTTGTCTTCCAGAGACAAGTCGCTAAAACGGAGAGTGGAACCATCAGCGGTTTGCTGCGCTCGGTTGCTACCTAATCGCCGCAGCGCAGATTTTTGTTTTTCCCTACGTAGTTGTGACGCGGTTTGCTCCGCCTTACGCTCTAACAGTTCGTGATATTCCTCGGGGTGAGCATCCTTGTTCTTGTCTCCCGGGCGAACCACTCCCGGCGTCCAGCGGTCGAATCTGATTGTGCCCGCCTCCTTATCCTCAAACTGTACCGAATAGGTCGGGGCTCCATTGCGCGCCTCGCGGGCGGTTCGATCATCGGCTACGATCACCACGTTCTGGCCGGGGTAATCGCGCCGCAATTGATTGACGATCCACTCATCATCCAGCCCTGGATGCGGTGCGCCACTAGGGCCTCCGACGCCGTAATACTGCTCTGGCGGGTGCTTCATCCAGATACGCCGGGAATCGCCATCTTCGTCCAGCATAGCGCCGCTTTCGCCCCAAACCCGTTGCAGGTCTGCCTTCGCCATGTTGCGCGCCCTTTCCATATCAGGAACGCGGGCAAAATGCGCTAACGCTAACTCATCAAAGGCATCTGCCATCGCTGCAGGAATACGCACATCTGTCTCGTAAAGCTCCTGCAAGTCCACAGGATCGTCTGTAACACTTGTCTTGTACTCGGTTTCTCGCGCCGCTTTTGTCTCGGCATCGGCATATACGATAGCCTGCGCAGACGCTTTCGCCTCTTCAAAAGACATGCCGTTCCGCACCAAGCGCATCGTCTGCTCGGCGTATGCTGCAGTGTCAACGTTCAATTGATCCCGCACCGTAAGCGCGCGGGTGCCCTTTTTATAATTCGCATTGTAGAGGCGGTCATACAGGTCCAGCGCCTCTTCTTCCCGTTCGCCCCCAGACAGCACAAACGTGTCCAAATGCTCGCGCACGTTATCCGGCACGATACCCGTGCGGAGCATGATTTCTGCCACTTGCGCCCGTGTGTCTACGGACATCGACGGCAGCGGCTGGTCTAGGTTGATGGTCAGCGGATTGCTCTGCTCGCCGTCCTGGGACGCTTCGTTGAAGGCCACTGCCAGCACCGTCCTGCCTACCGCTTCTTGGTGGTCTGGGGTGTTGGGGTTGAGCTGTGCCCCTGGCTCATCCTGCAGCACGCTCGCCACTAGGTTCACAGCACCTCTAAGGTCGTCATTTTCTGTTCTGCGCTTCTCAATATCTATAAGAAAGTTGGCGTGCTGTTCTGCAGTGATGGTTTTATTGTTTAGAAGCCGATCGGCGTCGCGCTCCAACTTCACCAGATCGGTTTCCGGCGTCGCCGCATTTACCTCCGAGACGGCAACCAACAAACGGCTGTGTGCCTGCTGGTTTCGTATGTCTTTCAATGCTTGCTCGTCCGCATTCGCCCGAGCCGCTATACGCGCGTTTTGGGTAGCGCGCGCGCTCAACATGCCCGCAAGCTGGCGGTGCCGATCCGGCGCCATGTCGGTGGGGCGGTTGTTGTTGAAGTCCTCCACAAACTGTGTCGGGTCTGATGAACGATCAAGCCGCCCGAACCATTCTTGCTCTTGAGCGCTTTGACGCGCAGCGTTTTTGCGTGCGATTTTTTGTTCCGGGGTGAAATCGGAGGCATCAATCAAAGCGTTCAGGGTATCCAGCAAAGCGCGGGCTCCGATCAGGCCCTTGAAATATGCCTCGTTAACGTTGCGTAGTGCCCGGTCCAGCGACTCTGCCTCCAGCACCAGCGCGTTCTCCGCTTCGCGCCTATCGACCTCTTCTTGAATGGACGTGGCCTGTGTGTGTCTCATTGTGCTAAAGACTTCATCGACGCGATCCCGCATGAGCACCGGCACATTTTCAAGCGTGCCTTGCGCGTATGCCTCATGCGCATTAACAAACGACGCTGGATCGTCGGGGTGCTCTTTCGCAATGCGCCGGGTTTCCGTATCTATCTCCAGCGATAGCTCATGGAGGTATTTTGCCCGAGCGCGCCGCAATCCCTGCACAGCGACCTGCTGCGCAGTATCAAAAAATCCCGTCTTGGCGGGCTCAAATGCAGCAGCCGGGTTTAATCCTGTAGGCTGAAAGAGCGTTTTACGCTGATAAGGCACCGCCTATCCCTCCGAGCAACGTGCCAGCCGCTTTAAACCGACCCTGGCGGCGAGCTTGTGCGCCGCCAAACGATAACGCGCGCGTTCTAGCGGCCACCTGTGCGGTGTCTGACAGTCGGCCTAGTTCCGCTTGCCGCATGGATTCTCGCTGCCCTGCCGCGTATGAGCCGCCGCCGCCACCGCCACCGGCAGCCTGCGCGACATTGCTCTCCGCCATCGTCTTAATCAGTTCCTCATTCCGGGCGATTTGTCGATCCGCAGCAGCCATTTTTTCCTGCTCAGCCTGTGCCTTGGCTGTTTGTTGTGCCGCTTTCCCAGCATCTAGCGATGCCTTTGCGCCCAACACGCTAGACGCAATCAGCAGCGGCATTGCAAACTGTCCCATTACGCTACCTCCACTTCGATTCCTAAAACCTCAAACGGCAATGGATCGTTCTGTTTGAAATTCACGACCAGTTCATCCCTGAACCATCCCATGTGAAACGTTTCGTGACGCCCCGTGAACTCGGGGATTCCGCTGCCTAGCACTGACCCCATCTTGCGAGTCACTTGCAGTTTTCCCTGCACATAGATGCCGCAAGAATCTTTGACATCCATTGAGGTGCGTACCAGCGTTTTGTTACGGGCAGCCGTAGAACCAAACTTGGTCGCGCCCACCAGAGGCATCAAATCGCAATCTGGCTGCTGGTCTAACCCAACTTCGGGCGACGTCACCGCTATATTTGCGGTAATGCTTCCGCTTGCAGGGGTTTGGTTTGCCAAAATGACATTCCCCTCGCGCACTCGGCACTCTTCGCCATTCAGATGGCCAAGGTCAGACACAGTGGTGGACGATGCTTGCGTGATGAGCGCAGACGCATCCAGGCGGTGGTTATCATTCGCGGACTCTAGGTAGTAAACCGTGGCGCCATTAACAGAGCGCTCGACAACAAACCACGCCACGTTATCCAGCGTAATCACCGAGATAATTTTATCGCCTGCGCGAGTCTTCCATTGAGTCCACGCGGCCACTCCCTCACCGCGTAGCGTATTGAACACCGCCATCGTCCCATCGCTATTCGTCACGTACACATACGACGCATCTTCATTGGTAGTGCCTTCCGCCACCGCCATCTGCGTGGGCTCGTTAAACAGGTGCGGCGCGCGCACATTCACTGAATCAGCGGTGTAGGCATTTTCTGCATCCGTGAATAGAAACTCGCGGATAGCGGAACCGAGCCGAGACACGTACAGCGTCGCCCCGTCCACCACAAATGGTTTAACCAGCTTGCACCCGTGCCGGGTTTGTAGGGGCGTGGACATTTGCTCGGGTGTCACGGGTCGGTCAGGGACGTAGAACGTCGCGCCGGATGCGAAGATTTGCAGATTGCGCCCCGAGACAACGCGCTGAACCACATGCACCTGATCGGTTTCGATGGTGTGGTCGATGGCGTCATCAGCACGCGCTTTCGACACATCAAAGTCATACGGCTGGAACGTGCGTGACATCCATACCGTAGACGGACGATCCCGCGACCCACCAAACACCAGGCGCCCCTCATGGAATGTCACAGAACGCGGCCACCCCCGGGTGGCGCTCCACACATTCTCCGAGCGAGCAGAGCCGGTGGAAATCCGCGTTGCATCGTTGTGCGTCGTATCTACGTCGGCAACCGTTATCCACCGCGATGAATGCAGCTCCCAGTTTTTAGCGGAGGCGTTAGCAAACGTGATCCGATAAACGTGCGAGCCGGAATGGGTCACCGAAATCCCCGCATCCCCCGTATTCGGTAAATCCTGCAGCGCCGCAGCAATCCGCGTTTGGTTATCGGACGCTGTGGTGGAGAACGTAATGACGTCGGTTTCTAACCCCTCCAGGGTCAGCCGATAGGTATCTCCGTTCAGGGCGTCACTGTCGAACTCTAGGTCTTGCACCTCGGAGGTGGGCGTGGGCGAACTCCCGTCGTTAAAGTCGAATTGCGGGATGTTCGTAAAGGAAATGGTAGACAGCGCCCAAGAGGTATGGGAGCTACGCACGAGCTTCCGCGGCGCGTGGTTTTCGTGGACCAGAATGAGGGTGTCGGCCGATTGCGCGTAGTCAATCTCAAACAGCTCGGCCTCGGTCCACGGAACGCTGGACGTAATGGAATCCTGCAGCACCCCGTCTTTGAATACGTCGATGCGGCCAGCAGAAAACGCGATTGCGTAGGTTTGGGCGGTGTTGAACTCAAAGGGAATCAGGCGCGATTTGGCCGTCAGGGTCGCATGATATTTCATCCCAGGGCGGCGCTTGACCCCGCCATGCGGGACGCAGAGCACGTTAACGCCCTTGGAGAGCGCCTGGAAATATACCGCCAGGTCGTAGCGCGAGTTAAGGCGCGGGTCTAATACTCCGGCGGAAAATGACGATTGTCCTATCCAGCTCACGCACTTCTAGCCCAGATAAAGGGGTGATCGTCCGCTGCCTCGGTAGGTCGCTGCATGGAGTCGATACTCCGCGCCGTGCGCCAGGCAAACAGGGCTTCTGACTTGTAATACTGAGCAATTTTCGCGTCGCGGGTCACCGGGATAGCAATCTGCGCCGCCAGCTCGCTCACTAAGGCATTGACGAAATAGCCCGGGAAATCTCCCTCCGACACCCGAGCGATATAGTCGCTATCCATGCTGCCGGCGTTAGTGAGAATCTCACGGCCTTGGATGGAATACTTTACATCCGGCCGTACACGAAAAATCGCCAGGGCCTCGGCGGGTATCTGAAACGCTGCGCTGTACTCATTGAGAGGTGGATCAGTAAGTTTGCTCAGCGTCTTTTTACGTCGCGCAAAACCCCAGCGATGACTGGTCAACGCGGTTTCTACTACTTCGTCATACCGTGCCCGCAGGGCAATGGCCTGCGTCGTGTCTTCGTTAACATCAGTAACGGGGCCCGCGCCAACAGCGACACTGGCCCCGCTAAAGATATCGACTTTGCTTGTCACCGAGTCGGATCACTGACCACGATTAGTCAGAGTCCGTCGTACCAAGCGCGAGGCCATCCGCCACGTCCACTGTGGAGCCGTCATTCGACACCACATTGAACAGCACAACCGCGCCCGAACCACTGTGGGCCATAACGACGTCACCCACCGAAAGATCATCGGCAGCAGCGTTGAAATAGCCAGCAGAGTTAATGGTCGCTTGGTTGTCGCTCGTAGAGTACGACCACAGAGTGGGCGCATCACTATTTTGCGGGCCAATACGGTGAATACCAGGATGTGAATAAGCCACGTAAGTCTCCTTTACTCGTCGTAGGCGACGTCTACCAATCCGGCAGTGTCGCGGGCTACGGCATTGGCTTTCAGCAGACCGTTTGCGAGCCAGGAGGTTCGCTCTGCAACGTAATTGACCTCAGTGCGCGGACCTATCCCAGTGGCGAGGCCAATGGCCCGCTTGTGATAGAACGTGCTAGTGCGCGTCGCGCCAGACTTGGGGATGCCCCCCTCGTCACGGGATTCGATCACTTTCCACGTGAAACCAAAGCCCGTATTTATTTGGCCGTCGATCAGGGCCCGAACCTGCTGATAGTCAAAGCTGGTGGCCTTGTCTTCGTTCAGCAAATCCTCTAGCCCAGCGGCCGATATCGGCGCTGTGCGGTCCTCAGTCGGTACGCCAGCATCGTTGAAATGCTTGGATGACGTAATGACTTTGGCAGCGGTCAGACCCGTACCACCGGCTGCAACGGCCCCGCCCGCAGATGCGGCAGAGGCTGCGTCGATGATGAGCTGGTCTTCTCTTCGCCCAAGCGCGCTTGCAATGGCTTCCGCCAGTTCTTGCTGCTCGGAAAAGTTAACCTCGGCATCATCGAAGATGTCGGTGTATTCGGGTGCGATCCAGTCTTGCAGAACGCAAGCCTGTTCGCTGTGGGAGATATCCATCGGGGTAACCAGACCCTGGCTTGGCTTTTGGTTCGCCAGGCCCTTGCCGACTGCCCGAAAGGTGTACGTCCCACCGGTTACGTTGCCGCGGTGCGTTACGGTGTCGCGCAGCTTAGAGCCACCCTGATAAGCCTGTTTGACCTCAGAGTCGAACTCAGTGCTGGCAACAGCAGAAAGGTTCTTGGACATTGTTGAGTCCTCTGTGGGGTTAATCCAAATTCTTGCGGGTATCCCTTACGGGGCCGATACGCAAAAACCTGGGCCTCAGTCGAGGGTGTCCAAGTTAGGCAGAACGCCTATATGCAGGTGAAATGATGCCGAATGATACGATAGGTGTCAACTATCACAGATCGCAATTTGATTGTCATAGCCTAAGTCAGTAATCCTCAGATGGCCCGGGTGGGCTACTGACATAACTGACAAAAGGGTCCTTTTGGGGCTTTTGTCGGTTTTGTCGGTTTTTGAACTACTGCTCACCAGAAATAATGATCGCCGGCCCCTCACCCACCACTTTCGATCTCAGCGAGCGAACATGGGCTCGGTAGTCGGGATCAGCGTCCACACGGCGCCGCTTGCCATCCTCGGTCATTGCAGACCACAGCTCGTTGACCTCTGATAACGTCATGCTCGGCTTCGGGTCATCTGTAGGTGCAGTGCGAGGCTGCTTGATTTTGCCAATTAGCATTTCAATGGCTTGAAAACTGTCGGCATCGGTCAGGACATTGCGTAGCCCCTGGTAATGCACATCGTCGAGGTTGGCCCGCAGATAGGTGTCTACGTTGGCGAGCCGCTTGGGTGCGTTGGCTCCCATCGCCTGAATCGCCTCTTGCACGGATGCCTGGCCTTCCACAAAGGTGTCATGGCGAAGCTTGTAATAAGCCTGGGCCATTTTGGCCACGCCCGACTCGCTCATGTTGGCATCTTTGAGCAGCGGCACAAACAACTCCAAGAAGGGGTCATCCTCTTCCACCACAAAAGCCTGCATGTCGGCGTTGTCCGCGTAGGCTTGCGCTACTTCTTCGGGCACCCAGCCGTCCCGGGTGTATTCCTCGGGAGCACCCGTAAAATCACCAAATTGGCTTTCCAACTCTCGGTATGCCTTGGCTTGCTCCGCGACGGTGGCGTATTTCTCGGATTTGAACCAATCCGGCGCATCACCTGCACCGGGCACTTCTTCAGCCCATTGCCACGCGGGGGCTTCGGTTGCTTCAACGTCTGCCGCTTCGGCGTCCGCTTCTTGGGGGTCTGCGTCATCCAGTATGCTCATCGTTCCACCTCATTGATCGCGCCTACGATGCGCTTTACCAAGTCTGCCGCGCCGTCCTGATAACCCAGTTCGTAGTTGCTGGGATTAGGGTTGCGACGCGGCGCAAAGACAAATGACCGTAGCCATTCATCCAAAATAGCCGCTCCCTCGGGGTTGTCGCGGAAAAGGCGCCACAACCGCTGCTTGCCTTCTTCCGGTTCCTGTTGCCCCTCGGGGTTGGCTAGATTTTCTGTCGCCCACTCATATGCCCCCGGCTTGCTCACTGGCCACCTCTGCCGCTTGCTGCATAATTTGGTCTACCTCCTGCTGCGTGCGGATCAAGCGTTTGGGTAATCCGGTCTGCTCTTGGATGTACTGAGCGGTTTCGCCTGGGTTCAACCACACCATTGCACCCTCGCCCAAAGCCCCGCCAGCTGATGCAGCCCACTGGCCCAGCGCTCCCAACTCTTGAGCATCTCGCGCTTGCGCAATCGGTGACTGCATTTTTATTTGGATCAGCTCGCCATCAATTTCAATGGCGGTGCCATCGTCGCCCAACGCTGGCAAGTGCCCGCTCTCTTGCAGGACGAACAGGCATCGCTTTAACACGCGCGCCACAAACTCGGACTCCAGCAGCGAAATCGAGGCGCCCGATTCTTCGAGCAACTCCTGCATGCGGAGCATGTTTTCCCCGAGTGTGCGCACGGGCGTGCTCTGGACATCGCCAATTGGATTAGCAAACAGCGCGCGCTCTACCTTGCGTTGTTTTTGTTGCATGAACCAGTCAGCAAAGTTCACATCGCCGCCCACATCGAGCGGGCGTATGGAGGGGTCAGCGGTGGCATTCGAGCCCACCGGGATAATCGTCCCGGGCTCAAGCTTCACGCTGTACGGATTCCAGACGCCATCATCAACGCCGGTCCACAATCCCATGATCTTCCACGCTGCGCCTTTCAGAATAAATTCTGCCGCCTTGTTCAACGTTAAAATCGCAGGCAGGATCGAAATCACAGGCCCGCGCGAGTAAATCTCTCCGGGCGTGCGTGACCAGGGGAACACGATCCACGGCGACGATCCGCCGAGATTGCGTTCCACTAGAAAGGTCTGCTGGCGCTTATGGATGACCTTTAGGTGATAGTCGCCCGTGGTGGGCTCGTAGATGGTGCCCTCGATGATGACATGCTCGGCGTCGGGGCTGCTTTCTACTTGCTTGGCCAAATCCGATGACAGAGAGGCATCAGGCCATTTGCGCTTGATGTGCCGCCCTTTCACCCGGTGTTTACGCCACACGGTTTCGTATGACCCGTCTGGGCCGCACTCCAAGTACAGCTCTGAAATGGGCACAGCGGTGAAATTGAGCACCTTCACCGGGTCCGACTCCGCGAGCAGAGCCCCGGGCGCAATGGTCAGGTCTTGGAATGCCTCGAAAGCCTGGCTGGAAAAGTTGCTCTGGTGGATATGCGCAAACATGATGTCTGTCATTTCCTCGAACAGCTCAGCCAGGGTGGTGGCCTCGAAGCCATAACCGGGCGGTGGCTCAACGGCTTGGTCGGGGTCAGCGCCGGGACCGGGCACCAGCTTCGCCCAGGTGGTCCAGGGGGGAACCAGGGCGCTCTGCACGCGCGTGGCAAACTTCGGCACAGCCTCTACCGCTGTTTCGTCATACACCTGCACGTTTTGCTGGCGTCCACGCGTGCGATTCGAGAAAACCTCTTTATGGGGGATGGCATACTGAAATGCTGTTTCCCACAGGTCTTCCCAATTGAGCCGGCGTTTTTCCGCGTCGCCAAACCGCCGTAACAAAGGGGTAGGCGCGGCCAATTCGTCCATTAGCTTACCCCTCGCTCACCACCGGAGAGCATCGAGCGTCTACCGCCTTGCGACAGGAGTACACGACGCCTTGAGATTTCTGATTTCTGCTGCGCCAGCTCATCCTGCTGCGCGCGTTGAAGATTCATTTCCTCCGCCGTAGGCTTCGGCATCTTCGGTCCTTTGAAAAGTGCGCCCATTGAGGTGCCTCCAGAGTTGATAAGGTGTAAAGATCAGCGCGCCGATCCCAAGAAAACTCTTGACGATTTCGACGCAGGTAAACGGCCCAATGACGCGCGGAGTGGCGCAATCAACACTGCCTTCGTAACGCAGCACTCGGGCGTCGCGGGTGATGTCCTGCAATGTAAAGTTTGCCTGCGGAACAAGCTGCAACTGGGTGTGGCTCACCGAAGGGTCTACCAGCACCCAAAGCGGGCCCCACTCGCGCACCAGAAAGACATGGCCAAACCCCTGTTTTAGAAATGGGGTGGCCCAGTGATGGCCTTCCGTGAAGCACACCAGCCAGGTTACGTTTTCCCGTTGGTCCACGATTTGTACTCGGCAAGCGCCTGCCGGCCCGCACCGAACAGGCTGGTCAAATTCACCGGGCGGTGACAGTTGGACGTGAGAAACTCGGCCATAAACGCACGCTCCGCACCCGCGTAGCTCTCATTTAGTTTCTGCCAGGCTTCGTCGGCGATGTGCGCCAGGCGTTCAGGCCGGTTCTGTATGGCCGAATTGATGAACATGGCCGATTTGAAAGCGGCCTCACTCACCCGGGGTCCAGCCGGCGCTTTTGCTTCTTTCGTCTCACTCATTAGATCCACCTCTCAAGAAAACACGTTGAAATCTGCGACTGCACGCACGGGCTCCCGCGCATGCAACTCACGTTTTAAAGTGCGGTAGCTGGCAAGCAGCACCGCTTCCGCTTTGTCCGGGGAGCGACCCACCCGGGCAATCACTTCTGGTTTTGATTCGACGTACACCCCGCCCGGTCTTATTTTGAATCGGGGGGTGCATAGCTCGCGACGTAACTCATCATCAGGCGGGAGCGCTATATCGTCGCCGTTCACCGGGTCGAGCGATTCCCGCATGCGCCACCACATCGCAGCGCGTTCATTGGCCATGCGCAGCTTTTTCGTTTTGTCCGTCATGGTCGTGGCTTTTGAAACGTTCACTGCCACTGCGTGCACATTCAAACCGTTCAGGTGGTCGTACACGGACGAGCCAATGCCGATGACATCGACATGGATGGGCGCCTGGTCGCGCACTAGCCCCACGCACAGCGAGGCACCAGCCGAGCCATCCGGGGTCGCCTGCCCAGGGTAGGTATCGACCTCGCTA
Organism: uncultured Nisaea sp.; assembly: GCA_964342575.1. Classification (GTDB taxonomy): domain Bacteria; phylum Pseudomonadota; class Alphaproteobacteria; order Thalassobaculales; family Thalassobaculaceae. The sequence continues at coordinate 13,659 of CAYFGZ010000089.1, forward strand.
AACCATGTTCCATAGCGCGCGCACAGCGCCGTGCGGTCCTCTCCACCGCGCGCAGGGTCACAGCCCACCGCATCCATTGGCCCCTCGTGAGCGGGCGTCCAGCGGGCCTGCGCCTGTCGCACCCACTCGGTTGGGATTAGCTGCCACGGATCGTCCTGTACTCCGGCGGAAAAATCGCCCTTGAGCATTTGAGAGCGCAGCGGTTCCGGCAGGGCTTGGAGAACGGCTTTATAGCCCGCCTCCATATAGAACGGGTTGTCCTCCACTTGCGCGGGGATGAAGGTGCGGCTCAGGGGCGTGCAGGATTCGCCAGCCAGTTCGATGACCTCGGGCCCATCGCACTCGAAATCCCGGCCAGTCTCCGGGTGGGTGGTAAACCACCGCAGCTCCCCCGGCTCGGCGGGCTCGGGGTGTGTGTCATCAAGCCAGGGCGCGAAAAACTCAACGATCCAGCGGCCATCTTCAGTCGTGGGCGGGTTAAACCCCATCACGACGCGGCAACGTTGCTTGGGGTCGGCAGAACGCAGCCACCCCATGAGGAACCGCACCTGGCTGGGAGCCATCTCCACCGCTTCATCAAAACACTTCAGGTCGTGCGCTCGCCCCTGATAGCGGCGCTCCGAGCCCAAATCTCGCACACCAGCCAACTCAATCGTGCGCTTCGGGAGATTCCAGCGGTTGTCCTGGCCGTTCCAGGCGTCAACCCCGCCGACGATCTCCGCGATGCGGTCACGCACCGGCAGCAGTTGCGTGGCTTC
>CAYFGZ010000090.1:0-14169 GCA_964342575.1 uncultured Nisaea sp.
ATTCCAAAGCTGTCGGCATACTTCCATAAATTCGTGAGCACGATCGTACCTTGTATCCGATGGCTGCCGTTCTTCGCCATAATTGGCAGCCTGATTACTGTTTATCGATGTAACAACATTCCAGCCAGCTCGTCCCCTAGTTAGATGATCCAATGTTGCCCACAATCGTGCAGCATAAAATGGATGGCTATGGCTTACGGAAAATGTCGCGGCCACTCCTATTTGCTTTGTTACAGCTGCCATAAAGGATAGCAAAGGGATTGGATCATGCTCCGGCGCCTGCGTGGCGTATTGTAATGAGGGCGCCATGGAATCTTTATAGGTGTCTGCAATATAATTTAGGTCAGCAAAAAATACCGTATCAAATAAACCACGTTCACAAACCTTTGCAATATGCTGGTAGAGTTCCGGCCTATCCCATTCGTATCCTTGCTCGATAGTCCTCGGATGCCTCCACATGCCTATACTATGATAGGTGGGTCCATGAACCAAAAACTGGGCTAAATGGATTTTTTTTAGGTTCTTCATCCTATAATTCCATATCAAACTATAAACTCAGCAAACACTATAATTTTATCCTATATCTCAATTAAACCGTGAATATTGGTTTTACTCAATTTATTCTTTCAATAAGTGGCAATACATTTCTACTTTTTGTGATACAATGATCCGATACCATACATTTTCGGTGTTTCTTATGTCTCAAGATTATGTAAATAGTAAGGCCCTAGAAGCCATCGATTCTGCTGGCGACAATCGGAAAGAGGCAGCCCAGCTCCTAAGAGTTTGGGCTGAAACTGACGAAGAGCTGAAGAAAGCTTTGATTAAACCTTTTCTCCTGAATATCTGTTCTCTTGCCATTCAAAGAGTGCTATCGGAAACTACCGAAAGCTCTAAAAGACGCATTCCGGATCAAACTTCATTATTGTCTGCCATCGCCTCACATCAAACACTAACTATGTCTAGTACTAGACAACCACAGTCCCCGCCACCTCGGAGTAGTTTGAGACACCAACAAGCTATGGCAACCTTAGCAGCATCATTTAAGAAAAATTAATTCACACACTTGCCTTTTCATTACGAGCTTGAACCATGTTATTATAAATAGAAGCGATATAGTCAGAATCTCCGCCACTTTGCTCACTAGCACTGGTTTTGTTCTCAGCGGTCTCCGATACACCTTTGGCAATCATTTCTGGCGTTGCCTCATCAGGTGCTATTATAGAACCATTTTTTTGTATGCCCATAACTACGTCCTGGGCTTGTTTACGAAATCGTTGATATGAAGAACTTTCACCGGTTGAACCAGACCTGGCTTTAGGATCTGACGCCCGAGCTATAGCCATCGAAAAAATGTCGAGTACTAAATTTGTATCATAGCTCCCGAGGTACTCGTCTACCATCGCATTGAAAACGTGGGTGATATAGTTTTGAGCCCCTCTTTGCCCCATCAAACCAGAGCCCAATGAAGCATCAGCAGCCTCTATCATTTTACTAGTCGGTTCACGCGGCATAACTACGAAACCTGCAAGTTCCAGCGATTGCAAAACCTCTTTACTATCGCTTATGTAATTTTCCCACTCACTTTCTATTAAGAACGACCCAAGGATATCTACTTGATCATTTTGCACGCGATTAACATATCGGGCGAACTCCTTCGCCAAATGTTGCGTTATATCAAATGGTTGTTCTACCTGTTCACGACCGCGCATCGTTCTGCCTCCTCTATTCAGTTAGACAAATCTTGGTCACGATTTAAATATTATGTTGTGTAATCTCACCCGACTTCGCACATATCACATTTTATCACCACTCTAAACCAAATACCGTCTATTCAACGAGAAACGTCGGAAGACGAGTAGAAAAGTTATCGGGCAAAACGTTCTTTTTTCCTTCAAGCTTAGAAATATTCCATTCTCTACCTGTATTACTTTTTTTCTGCTCCATAAGTATATATGCTTGGTCATCCGCTTCCCTTTGAACTTCAATTTTCTGCCAACCCGGTAATGAATCAAAAAGCAATCCTGCTCTATTTTTATCTTTTAATTTCCCAGTTTCAAAAGCTCTAGATACTTCCCTAGACACTAAATTAGATACGCCCAGCTGCTTATTCATAGCACGAGATAGTATACCTAAAGCACGCCGGTCTAGTGGATCAATCTGCGACATAATTACCCCTGGCGAATATTCCTTATAATAAAACGGCTAACATCGTTTATACAGTTTAACTAGCAAGTCCGCACAAAATCAAACAAACTTAATTTTATTTATGAAATATCTATAATATGTCATCGGAAATCAACATCCCCGTCAATAGGGAAACTATCCTATCCGGCCAGATACATGAACTAATTAGGCGACAGGACAATACGGCAAAATTATTATCTGAATCTGAGCGACTGCTATCACTTAATAGCATGTTTAACCACGAGAAGATTAAAGAGGATGTCTGGTTATTTGGATACGGCTCCTTAATATGGAATCCTGCCATCGAATATCTTGAAAAACAACCGATGTTGGTTTGTGGATTCCATAGAAAATTTTGCTTAAAGACATATTTAGGACGTGGCTCTAAAAACTGCCCTGGGCTCATGCTTGCACTTGATAAAGGAGGGAGTTGCAAAGGGTTGGGGTATAGGATTTCCTCAAAGAAAGCGGCGAAAGAGTTGGAAATAATATGGAGCCGTGAGATGGCTATGAACTCATATATTCCAAGATGGCTGTCAGCCCGAATTGGCGAACGCAAGCTCAAAGTTCTTGGGTTCGTTGTAAATAGAAAACTGGATAGATATGTAGGTAAACTAGAAGACCAGAAAACCGCAGAATTTATATATAGGGCGGAAGGTTTCTTGGGTAAGTGCTCGGAATATTTGTACAATACCGCTGAGCAGCTGGAATACCATGGATTAAAGGACAAATATTTGTATCGAATACGGGACATAGTCCATAAATTGGAACTCCAAAATGACAGGGAGGCACTATCATAGATACGTTCCCGCCAACGTGTATAATTTTCCTCCTACACCGATTTTAAACCTGGCCACACCTGGCATCGATAAGCCATCTACCCCGCCTAGATCCAACCATCTAACTCCCCTGCTTCTTAACTCTTTGATTGCATGCCATATCAAAAGATTGTTAGCAAAAATTTTTCGCCCACTGGGTCCATTCCAAGCAACATAATATGTAGATGTCGTGCCGTGCCTAAAAACTAAAACCCCAGCTATAGGCTCGCTACCATCATAAGCCACCAAAGCAAGTGTGCCCTGTTTATTTCTCATTGAAATGGATATGGCCGATACGAACTGAGATGCCGGAATGCGTAACCTTTTTCTTTTTCGATGATTTTCATGCCTAGCCAATAGCCAGTCCAATGCTGCGCCTCCGTGACCCACCCGAATCCGGATCCCAGATTTTTCTGCCTTCCGCAGCTGATTTCTCCACTTTACATTCATCTCACTCAAAAGATCAGCCTCGTCTTGTTGGAGGTCAATTAGAATGGAACTGTAGCCCGTTACAACTTTTCTCAGACCTAAGTTGCGAAAAAACTCATGGTGTACCCCCTCAACGAAAAATTCGGGCGTCCACAATAAAAAATCTAACTTACGGAACGAGTAACGACGGCGAATTAAAGTGAAAACGCGTTGCTTATCTTGATCTGATATACCGTCAAAAAATAATGGGCCTCTTACAATTTTTGCTATTCGGACCAAATTGCCTACTCGCCATTCAACTACCTGAACTATAGCGACAGGTGATTTTTTTTTATAAATTACTCCATGAACGGGCGTATACGCCGTTGTTCCCCCGAATGCTTGCCCATAAGACCAAGTTTGCTCAATCGGCGAAATCGAAATGCTTTCTATCCAAGCATCCCATTGTCGAACAGTAACGCCGTTCCAATAAATGCTGAGAGCATCTAATGTTCCCCCCAACGTACCGCGAGTCATCAGTTTTTTATTTAATTGCTTTGTACCTGTCATCTTGTTTACCGCAAGGTTTATCTTAATAGTCGAAACTATATCAAATTAAGAAATTTATCTTGCAATTAAATACTGAGTTAACCAAATTTAATCTTTGAGTAACAAGTTTGGTGAGATGGCGATGATCGGTCAATTCAGAAAGCCTCCGCGTATTCGAGGAGTAATAATACCTGGAAGACGTTTTACACTAGCGGCACTGATATACTTTGTCGGTTTCATAGCACTCCCCCTGCTAGCCGTGGCGTTAATACTCGATCTACTTGGCTGGGTGATTGTCACAAAAGTCCTGGAAGCCTCTTGTTACGGTGTTATGTGCTTGTTTTAGACCTCGAATTTATTTGTGAGTGCACGCAGTCTAACAGCTACAAACCTGCATCAACAGTAGTACTGAACTAAAAGCATTCTAGTTTAGGGATTTACCCTCGATGGTAATACGGTGCATCATCCGACGCTCCCCATGATAATCATTAACCGCCAAATGCCAGGTCGCCCTGTTATCCCAAAATGCAATGGATCCTTGCCGCCACTCAAAACGGCAAGTAAACTCGGGTCGGCTAGCGTGCGAATATAGGTAGTCCAACAGTGGTTTCGATTCAGCATCGCTCCAGCCCTCAAAACCCAGTGTAAAACCAGGATTGACATATAGCCCCTTGCGACCAGTTTCAGGATGAGTAATAACTACTGGGTGAATGGCGTCTTGCATAGCGGCCTCTGAGTTTTTAATCCTACCAACAGTATCGTCATCTCCTTTTGCTGCTCGGGCGGGACCAAAGACATGCCTGCTAGAATGACGAGCTCTTAAACTATTTAACGTGTCTTTTAAACCCTCAGAAAGCGTATCATAGGCCCTGGACATACTTGCAAATAGAGTATCGCCACCACTCTTTGGAACGTGATGCGCAAAAAGCACCGAACCCAAGGCTGGTTCAGAATCATATGAATGATCTGTATGCCATGAACCCCCTATATTATTCCTTTGGTCTGCGTCCTTTACCACCAGAGCTATTTGCGGGTACCCGTCGACGGCCGAAAAAAAACGGTTCACATTGATTTTCCCCCAGCGTTCAGCAAAGGCAATTTCCTGTTCAGGTGTTAGTATCTGATCACGGAAAAAGATCACTGAATATTCTCCAAAAGCTTCCTTTATCTCAGAAAACTGACCATCTGAAATAGGTTGCTGCATATCAACCCCGTAAATCTCAGCTCCCAATGCACCCGAAACTGGTTTCACGTCAATCAAACTGTAGGTGGCACTCATTCGAGAAGTCTCCATAGAATGATATTTACTAAAGCCCCTAAATTAGCCTAAGTCTCTTGTCAAAACCAATCAAGGTCTATTAGTTTTAATATGTAGAATGAATCTATTTAAATGATCACATTAAGTTGGGAACGATTATGACATCTATCTTCGATCTGACAGGCCGTGTGGCGGTGATAACCGGAGGAAATGGCGGAATTGGTCTTGGCATGGCAAAAGGATTAGCTCAAGCAGGCGCTTCAATTGCGATAATAGGCAGGAATCCAGAAAAAAATGCACTCGCGTCGAAAAAACTAAAGGAATTGGGTGCCAACGTCTTAGCAATAGAAAAAGATATCACCCAAGAAAGTGCCCCTGACCAAGCCATTTCGACAGCCCAAGACTACTTTGGGCGTATCGATATACTGATTAACAACGCTGGAAGCAATATTCGCAAACGTCCGGAAGAGCTCAGCTCGGATGATTTTCGATGGGTATTAGAAACTAATCTGACAAGTGCTTTTCTCTTTAGCCAAGCTGTATACCCAGCCATGAAAAAAGCTAGCCAGGGAAAAATTATAAATATCGGTTCAATGTATTCGATTTTCGGTGCTCCAGCAGTCACGGCATACTCTGTTAGTAAAGGTGGTATCGTTCAAATGACCAAATCCATGGCTGCCGCCTGGGCTCCAGATAAAATCCAAGTTAACGCCGTTCTCCCTGGTTGGATCGATACAGAGTTGACACAGCAGGCTAGAGCGCAAATAGAAGGCCTTTACGAACGACAGCTGGCGCGTATTCCCGATGGGCGATGGGGAACACCGGAAGATCATGCTGGCGTTGCTGTATTTTTGGCAAGTTCCGCGTCTGACTACGTTACTGGCACAGCTATTCCTGTTGATGGTGGTTTTTCAATATCGGGGTAATGATGCAACTAGGCGGGGTATGCGCTTTTAATTTTAATTTTAATTTTAATTTTCTTAAAAGGACTCAAATTTGGGAGAAGTTAATATGACGAAGCAACAACAAATTGCACTGGTAACCGGCGCCGGTACGGGCGTTGGGAAAGCCGCGTCAATAGCCCTGGCTGAAGACGGGTGGAGTCTAGTTTTAGCTGGAAGACGTCCCGATCCCCTTAAAGAAGTGGTCAACGAAATAGAAACCCAAGGTGGCACAGCTATAGCCGTTGAAACCGATGCTAGCGATCCCATTGCCGTGAAAGCCCTATTTGATAAAACTCTGGAAAAATTCGGTAGGCTTGATCTTTTATTCAATAATGCTGGGACCAACGCGCCGGGAGTATCACTCGAAGACCTCACTTTTGAGCAGTGGACAAACGTTGTGAATGTTAATCTAACTGGCGTATTTCTTTGCACTCAGGAAGCGTTTAGAATAATGAAGGTGCAAAATCCAATGGGTGGCAGAATCATTAATAACGGCTCAATCTCTGCCCACGTGCCAAGGCCAGGATCTGCTCCCTACACAGCAACCAAGCATGGCGTTACTGGATTAACTCGTTCTACTTCGCTAGATGGCAGAAAATATGACATCGCATGCGGCCAAATTGATATTGGAAACGCACTGACTGAAATGGCTGCACGGATGACCAAAGGAGTTCCCCAAGCAGACGGCAGTGTTCAGATTGAACCCGTTATGGATGTCTCTAATGTAGGAAAAACCGTGGCTCATATGGCTAGCTTACCTCCGGACTCTAACATCCAATTTGTAACCGTTATGGCCACAAAAATGCCTTTCATTGGTCGAGGATAAATCAGAGAGATCAATCAGTTAAAAACCCATTTACCGAACTATCGACCTTCGATTAAAGTGGTAGCACCAGCAGCACATTTACCCGACGTGATTCAAGAACAACGCGACGCAACGTGAACTCTATTATTTTTTGATCAAATTTGATTTCATCAATATATTTTCCTATAGCAAAGTTCTCCGTTTTTCCCGATTGCATGGTTCGAATTACGGAAAAATTAGTTCGGGCAGATAAGGTATCATGGGATTTATACGATAGCCTGGTATTTCCCAAAAGGTGGCAATAGGTGTGTGGTTCGAAGACGTTCGCTGTACGTAGAGCATTTATCCTGTCTTTCAACATCCCCCTTCCTTCACAGTACATTATGCCTATCGGCAGACCTGCCTCCTCATTCTCCTTAGTAGTTATATGATAAATACCCCGCTCCGAAAAAAAATTGGGCCATTCTTCCAACCGATCGTCATCTATAGAATGCGCGCAATCGGACAGGAAATCCATTACTCGAACTCTCAAATCCATGTCCAGCACTGAGTCTCCAGTGTCGCAAGTATTTTTTTTACTCTCTACTTCGGATCGCATATCAAACAAAGCCCATAAGTTCTTTATAACCCGCCCAAAAACCCCTGATAGCAACCTCAGTAGCCCTGGAGGCCTCACTTGATTCAATCGTCTTTCCTCCCATTTCTATGAAAGCGCTAGTCGACTGCCCCGCTCCTTGAGTCCCTCTTTGAACGAACTCATTAATACAACCATCCTCCAGACTTACCAGACCAGCGGCGCCTGTTAAGTTGGACTGCATAATACGCATTTTTTCTTGTTCTTCGTCATCATCTTTATATCCAAGGTACATCCAAAATAACTCTGTTTCATCCACACCGCGTGGTGTAAACCAGCGAACAGCCAGAGAATTTAGCGTAAACTGTATAGCCAGTGTAGGAAATAACGCTTGGATTGAATGAGTGATACCATCATCGAATTCATTCCAAGCGCTCAGAAGCTCTGGCCCGTCTAACTTAGAATCATAACTAGCTGAATGGACGTTGGCATCCGCATACTCTTCAGAAGCTTGTAAGGTGGCTCGTTTTGCAAAAGATAAATGATGCCACGGCTTTTCGGCATCCGTTATACGGATGCCTCCATCCATATCTAATCGATTAATTTTGAAAGTGGTATAGAAAGTATGAAGTAACGTCGCGTGATAAGAGTCGCGGACATTTTCCGCGTATAGTTTCCAGTTATTTTTAATGATCTGACTATGGCAACCTAGCAATTTCAATGGCCGGGAAAAATTCCGTCGCAATATATCACACATCTCTTTGCCGAAAAATTCTTCCACATCTATTGTTTCATCAGAAAATGTTCCAAAAATCATACCAGCAAAAATCTGAGTTCTAACAAGTTGTAATCGATGTTTTTTATGATCAAAATCGTCCGGCATGCCACCTTTTCCGCGCAAGCCGTCGCGAAATGCTAGGCCCATCAATTGCCCCGTTAGATCGTATGTCCATGAATGATAGACACAGGACAGCGCCTTAGCATTTCCCTTTTCTTTATGGCAAACCAAGGCGCCCTTATGAGCACATCGGTTGACCATTGCGTTTATCCGTCCATCACGGCCTTTAGTAACGATAATGGGCGTATCACCGATAAAACTTGTCTTATAATCGCCAACTTCGTTCAACTCAAGCTCTAGACAGAGAAAGTTCCATACTGGGCCACGGAATAGCAACTCCTGCTCTTTTTTATAGACATCAGGATCCGAAAATATTCTAAATGGAATCCGGGTAACGCCTTCAGTCGGCCAAGAAAATGGGGGCCAATTTTCAGTAATATTGCTTTCTGTCATATAATTCCCCGTTTACTTCCAATAAGCCCGGCATCCCAAAGCTAAAACTGTATTAAACCTAGTTAATACACCGCAAATTTTTCCGCTTCTTACGAAAATTAGTTGGTCCAACAAGACGATTACTTATTTGTCATTCTGGTCTAATAGGCTCCAACCCAAACAACTTGGCAGCGTTCAATCCAAGAATATTTCGTTTTGCTTGCTCATCTAAAAACGGAATATCATATATTACACTGGGGGTATCGAAATCAAAATGGGGCCAATCGGAAGCGTACAATAGATTGTGTTTTGCATTTATCATTTCGAACGTGCATTCCAGAGCCTTCATATTACTTTTTTCCATCGGTTGACACGTATAGTAACAATTGTCCGCCATATATTCACTTGGCATACGTTTCAAAAGGGGAGCTTCCGACTGCCGCATTAGATACTGATCGTCCAATCTCTGCATCAAAAAAGGAACCCAAGACAGTCCACTTTCGACCCAAAGCGATTTCAGTTTAGGAAAGCGTTCGGGAATGCCATTCAGTATCCAGTTGGTCATGTGCACAATATTACACCAAGTAAACCCCAGGGAATGCATACCTAAGAACGTGTTACAGGTAGCAAGAGAGGGGTCCTGCCAATGATATCCCGCATGAAAAGCAATAGGCTTTCCGGTTTCTTCTATAGCCCTGTACAATTTCATATATTCGTTCGAATGGACTGGCTTGTATCGTGTAGAAGTAACACAAAAACCTATAACACCCGGTACATCTCCGAATTCTTCCACCATTTTTAATGCTTCATCTGGAGTATTAAAAGGTAAAACAACCAGAGTGACCATACCAGGGTCTCCTGGTAAGACTCGTTCAGTCAACCAACGATTATAAGCCCTTGAGAGGAACACTTCCATGTCAGTCTGGGGATGCATCCCAAGAAACAGCATTGGGGTTGGAAAAATCACCATATAGTCAACCCCTAGCCCATGCATTGCCCGGCGTGTTAGCACTACATCACGATGGACATGGGTTTCGGTTACCTCCTCCCTTTGGCTTGATTGATGAGGAATTCTCCCACCGACGTCCTGGTATCGCAACCCCAAATCACCATTCAAGCCATACGGGGGAGCACCGATACGTTCCGAGTGATACATTTTTGCCTGGTCACGCACAACGGGATCTTCAATATACGATGTAACTTCTGGCCAACTAACTGTTTCAACGTGGTGTGCATCAATATCCACGATTAACCAATCGAGGTAGCCTTTTTTTTCGGCATCTCTGCGAGAATGAGAGAGGTAATCTCTTGTGTCCGTCGTAGTATCGATGTTCTGAACTGGATGTTCTTTTGCAGGTTTAATCAATGCGTCCATTTTCCCCTCCAACTCTATTCCCTAGGTTTAGCATTTTCACGAGGTGGTAGATCCTCGAAATTAGTGTCATGATAATCCTCGGGTCGTCTCCTAGACCACAAGCCAAATTCCATTGGCCCCAGTCTTAAGGCTCGAAGTACTTCTGTTACCGCTGTCAATGCCTCGGTTGGCGTTACAACTTCGTCATATTCTCCTAACACAGGCCGAAATGTTCTATCCTCGCCATCCGCCTTAGCAGCATACAACTTCACAGCAGCTGTCATTAATTTTGCTACCGTGGCATCCGAAATTCGGTTAGTCTCCTGATTTACTAGAGCCTCCTCCGATCTCTCCCATAGAATATCTGCCGCGCGCTCTATTAAGAGGTAAGGATCGTTTTCCCGATCGCTTTTTAGACTATTATCCATTGTCATCACAGATCCTCTAAAAGTAAATAAACCGCCCCCCCATCAACCTGTACAACGATTGAGTCTAAGGCCATTTCAGGGTTTCCAGGATGCTTACCTGTTCTTATATCAAATTCCAATCCGTGCCACGGGCATACTATATTAACCTTTTCATCATCGTAAACACGACCGTGGCTTTCCATATTCGGATCTATGTTTTCCAAAACTAGCGAGAAAATACGCCCCTGGCAAATGGGTCCACCTTGATGCGGGCAAAAATTTCGCCACGCAAAAAACTCATCTGCCACTCTAAAAACTCCAACTTCATCCTCTCCAACGGTCATTACTTTTTTGGATAGGTTTTCGAATTCCTCAACCTTTCCGACGTGAAACGTCCGCATTGCCTTAATCCCCCACTCAAACTACAGTCTATTTCAACTTTTCCTCATTGTTATAAAAGAAAGTACTGGTAACGAAAAGAGACAGGTTAACGCATAAAAGTAAAAAACGTTATCGTAACCAATCATCAACGATTGTCTCGACACTTCTTTGGCCAGCAAGGAGAGGTTAGCCGTCCAGTCTATAGAGCCCTCCCCAATTACCGCCGGAATGCTCAGCCTTTCTTCAAAAGGATTTAGCTTCTCGGTAAGTTCCGAATAGCTCACTTTAGATGTTCTTATTAATAAAGTCACGCTGAGGGCAACAAAAACACTCGTGCCAAGGTTTCTAAGTAAATGGAAAAATGCGGATGCGGCTGGAAACAAAACAACGGGCGTGGTAGAAAATGTGATAACGGCCAACGGGACCCAAAGGATCCCGCACCCAAAACCCTGCAAAGCGCTAGCCCAAGATACTGCTGAAAGCGTCACATTCAGATCGTACAAACTCATCAACCAACCACTCAAACCAATAAGCCCCATTCCTAAAATCATACCAACGCGAGGATCAAGCCTCCCCATCGGAGCCGCTATCATGAACCCCACTATCATGCCTATCCCTCTCATGGCTAGAATCCATCCAATGAGTAGGTCAGGGTAACCTTGTAGGTTTTGAAGCATAGCCGGTAAGAGCACTAGTGGTGTGAAATTTAATGAACCATATACAAAACATAAAAGTATCCCGATAACATAATTACGATTCAAAAAAATTCTTGGATCGATGTACGGCTGTGAGCTAAATCCGGTATTAACAACGAACATATAAAAAGATACAGCCATGAATGTAAGCAACGAAATAATGTAAAGTGAGTCCAACCAATCTTCTCTCTCCCCCCTATCCAGCACCAACTGTAGGCAAACAATCGCGGCTGAAAAAAATGTGAATCCCAGATAATCAAACTTGGACCCAGCCTGCCGACCATCATCTTTCACGTACCTAAGATTTCCAATCGTTGCAAATAAACCGAGAGGAACCATCATAAAAAAGACCCAGCGCCAGTCATAGATCTCTGATAAATACCCCCCCAGTGAAGGAGCAAGAGCAGGACCTACAACAACGGACATTCCATAAATTGCATTTACCCTGGCATGCATGTGCCTTGGGTAACTTTGTAATAATGTCGCCTGCGATAACGGCACCAGCGGTGCCCCAACTGCTCCTTGCAAAACCCTAAAGAAAATTAAACCTTCTAAAGAATCACAAAGCCCACAAGCAAAGGTTGCGAGAGTAAAACTTGCGCTGCAGAAAATTAGAACAGCACGTCGACCAAATAACGCTACTACAGATCCAGTTAGCGGCGTTGCAATAGCTGTTGCTAGGACGTTCAGTGTTATTATCCAAGAAATTTGATCCTGACTGGCTGAAAGTGCCCCTTGTAATTGAGGCAAAATAATATTCACCAAGGTCATGGTCAATGAATACAGCATCGTTGTACCTGCCATTACTATTAATAATAGCAACCGGTAACCTTTACTGTTATCCGCCGCATCGTATTTGGTTGTAAACCCCAAAAGAAGTCTCCAGACTAGACCTTAATTATCGGTCCTGCTTTTGGGTACGGAGCGCCAAAAAAACACCCTCCACAGCATCAATCAATCTTAGTTTAAATAGATTACTTTGATGGGTATCCATGGTGCCTCGTCACAATTATAGTTTGTAAAACAAAAGATATTTTATAAATCGACGTTCGGCTAGCGATCTGTTAAACCAAACAGATATAAGGTTTAGCTATTCGGTTTAAAATAGCGAAAATAAAACGATGAGCTAACTTTTCTTCTGTAATCTAGCCAAATTGAAGTTAAAAATGACTTTTGAACGCCAGGTTTTAACTTGGATGTGTATCCTAATCTTCGTTAACCAGTTGGGGTTCGGCGTTATGGTGCCATCGTTGCCCCTCTACGCAGAAACCTTTAATGTGTCGAGTGCAGCTATAGGGGGCGCGATTGCTGTCTACGGGTTCGCTCGGTTTGTGATGGCCATCCCTTCCGGACAAGTTTCCGATAATTGGGGTCGAAAGCCTGCTCTTGCTATGGGTGGATTACTGGCAGCTATTGGGAATTTTCTAAGCGTCTATTTTGAAACATATCCCGAGTTTTTAATAGCCCGTTTTTTAGCCGGTGCTGGAGCCGGGATGGTCGTGACAACCGGCACAGTGATACTGGCAGATATCACCACGCCAGCTCGACGAGGCAGGGTAATCGCTATCTACCAAGGGACATTTATATTTGCTGTAGGAATAGGTCCACTGCCTGGTGGCTTGATCGCACAAAGCTTTGGCCTTTTAGCCCCTTTCTGGTTCTGTGCTATCGCCAGCTTAGTCGCTGGTCTACTCGCCCTTTTTAAAGTCCCCGAAACAAGACATTTAGCGAAAGCTGAAGAAATTGCAGGTACCGAACTACCTTCCCTAATAACGCAACTAAAAATGCTTTGGGGAAATATTGGATTTGTTCTGGTTAGTGGAGTGGCGCTAGCCCACGCCCTTACTCGCACAGGCGGGCTTTTCAATATAGTTCCAATTATTGGCAGTTTCAGAATTCAACTACCTTACGACCAAATAGGTATAGCTCTCGCCGTTGGAAGTCTACTTGGCCTTTGCACCGTTTATCCCGCGGGTATGGCCGTAGACCGTTGGGGCAGAAAGTCAGTCATTGTCCCATTCACATTACTAACCGGGTGCTCCTTTCTATTATTTGCTGCATCGGACTCATTTTTCTTGTTCGCAGCGGCAAATGCACTCTGGGGGATTGCTTCGGGAATAGGAGGTTCTGCGCCGGCTGCGTATGCGGCCGATTCAGCGCCCCCAGGAATGAATGCATCAGCTATGAGTATGTTCAGAATGCTTGGAGACATCGGCTACGTTATTGGCCCTATTTTGATGGGTTTGGTTGTGGATCTACATGGAACGAATATGGCACTATACATTGCTACATTCATTTTAATTTCAATTGGCACCGCTTTTGCTAAATTTGCTCCAGAATCCTACAAACCTAGCAGTTAAAATATAAATTTTATTCTCAAAAGAAAAATAGGCTATAGAATGTAGAAATTTTTGAAAACAAGTTGATCAGCGCCTGGAGGGAAATATGCTTGATCTAGACAGCAAAAAAACAACTGGACCTGCCATTCAATTAAATAACGCTGACAATGTTGCAATCGC
>CAYFGZ010000091.1:0-13778 GCA_964342575.1 uncultured Nisaea sp.
TGCCAAGAGGTTGGGTGAATTTTTTGCCGTCCAGAGAGCCAAGCTGATACCCGCCACTTCTTAAAGCTTTTTTAATGTCTTTTTGAAGTTGGGTAGTCTCACCAGCAACTCTGATTTTGATATGCGCCATTTACTTCCTTTTCCCAACAGTTATTACACTTATTTCAAATAAAATCACTCCTTATCTTCCTTGGGCTCTCCTTCTATTTGCTTCAGATTTTTGCCTTTCTCTTTCGGTGCGAATTTGATTATAAGCAGTATCAAACCACGATACTATCGGGTCCATTCCATTCTTGTCCATTAGTTCATAAAGGTTATTTGGCGGATCTTTTCCTTCTTCTAGTATAGATTTATAGTATTTTCCTTTATTATAAAGATTTAGTTGATATAAGGTTAATTCTAATACGCTTTTCCCGTAAAATTTTACGGGATCGTTATCGCTCATCATAAAAGAATTAAGAAAAAAAGAATTTACCCCTATTCTAGACAAATTTTTATCTTCAAATTTATGACTAATTTCATTATAAATTACGATAAACTTATTAAGCTCAGAAAAAGGAATATTATCAAATTCTTCTTTGGAGATAGCGGGCTCTTTAAGAGTGGAGTCTTTAAAAAGAGAACAACGAACATAATGCTCGTTTAATTTTTTGTCACAAAAGCTTTCTATAGTTGGTTCAAGTATTGAGTGTCTTTCTTTATTTATTTCATCAAAAAGTTTTTCTTGATTTTTTATAGTTTCTTTGAAATTTTCTCTTTGCTCTGGATCTACAAGCTTATCTTGAAATGCATAAGCATCTTGAACAGCTAGCTTTGCTGAAATCCATTCCTCTTCTTCGTTTTGACTCCAATGCTCTTCTTCTTTCAGAAATTCTAACTTCTCTTTTTCGTTTTCAACGCCCTTTTTTTGAAGTTCCTTTTCGCAAGATTTATATAAGTACTCTAATTCTCCTAGGTCAGACTCAGTAAAATGTTTTACATATAATTCTTCTTCTTCTATATAGGTATACCCTTGAAGAATTTCCCTGTAAGCGCTCCTACAGTCCTTCGAATTTTTAAGAATTATCACATTAGAAATTTTTTATTCTTCTGATTGTAGATTAGTTTTAGATTCTGCTGAAACCTTTTCTAAAACAGACTCTTCTTCAGTGGCGTTCTCAACGGTTTCAGCCTTCGCCTCTTCTCCCGATTCAGTTTTTGCCTCCTCTGTCTCTTTGGCTTTTGACGCTTTAGGTTTCCTTCCGCGCTTTTTCTTTGCTGCGGTCTTTTTCTTCGGGGTAGCCTTTTTTTCTTCAGCTTTTTCTTCAGCGGGGTTTGCTTCATCTTCTTCAGAAGTTTCCTCCTCGGAAGCTTCTTCCTCTGTTTGATTCTGAGAATTATAAAGCTCCTCAACCGTTTTGAACTCTTCTTCGCTAGTTGCTCTCCCCATGTACCAAAAGCTCACAAAATAAGCTAATTTTCTAATTGCTTCTCCAAAGAAATCGTCTCCTTCTTCTTCGTAAGAATCATAAACTTCCAACTTTTCATCAAAATTTTCTCCCGGAAAAAATGATTCATGATTTTTATGGTCAAACTCTTTCCAGTGAGACAGCTTTAATACCCACCACATAATGGTTTGATTTTTGGCTCTGTTTTCAGCCGTTTGATCAAAGATGTTAGACTGGCTGTTTTCAATTTCGGCAAGCTCTCTTCTTAAATCGGCTAATTCAAATAACAAATCTTGGGAAAGACGATCTTTCAATTCTTGAGGTTTATTGTCGAGATTTAATTGGAGTCTTTGATATTCTTCTTCTTTATTATAAATGGCTAAATATAGTTCTGAGTATCTTTGCTTTTCTGTTTCACTGAACGCTCCCCCATCGTCTTCGTACCTTTTAGCTAAAAGGTTTCTGGTTAAAAGGCCAGCCTTGATGCCTTCTGACATTTTTACGCCGTAAAACAACTCTGCGTCGTCGTAAAGCTTTCTGTAGGGTTTTTGAATACTGAATTCTACAGGCGTAGTTTCCTTAACCTTTTCGATTACTTCTACCTCTTTACCTTCGTCATTGGTAGATTTACTCTTTTTTTCAGTTTCAATTTCTCTATTAATAGTAAATGAATAAAGCCATTTTTTTGCCATAATTATTCTCCTTTTTCCTGTTTGTTATTTAATATATTATCATTGAGTTCTATGTTAAAATTTTCTAAAAAATTATGCATATCTCTAATTGTTTCATTTCCGTTATCTAGCACTCTTTTTCTAATTAAGCTATATCTATGAAAATCTAGATAATTAAGAATTTCAATTTGTTCAGGGCTTAAATCATCCTTCAGGCGATCAATTGATAGCTGATGTTGATATCTTAAGTCCTCTAATGAAGATAGATAATTTTTGAAGAGTTTTGTTATTATCCTCTTTGATTCCGCTTCTAGAAAGCGATTACTAGATTGATTTTCGGCCATAAAACCCCTTTTTCCTTACTAGAAATTACACTTTTTTAACATAAACAAAGCAATAAAAAAACCCTGCCGAAGCAGGGTTTAATTTTTAACTTATAGGGTTACTAAATCTTAGCTAACCGTGAAACCGTCACCAGTTCCGCCAATCACGTAATTGTACGAACCATAAAGGTCGCCAATAGCGAGGCTATGGGTTCTGGAGTCGATGTTTCCGCTTGCCAACAAGAAATCGTAGATTCCAAGGGACAAGTTGAAGTTGCTAGTTGGAACCGAAACAAGCTGCTCCTTAAGAGCTTCAACAGTAAATGAAGAAGTTCCGGGAGGATTACCAAGAGCAAGTCCATCTTCGGCGGGGTCGGAACCCAAGCAGAGAATAGTCTCTACGGGTACATCCCAAGCCCAACTAGCGGACTGAGCGCAACTTTCAATTAGATCGTCGCTGTCTTGATCTGGGAATCCTTCGTCTACGAGAGCTTGTGGATCATTGCTAGTATAAGTTGCACCAGTTCCGCCAACCAAAGCACCAACATGATTTCCACCGACAATAACAGTTAATTTAACGTCTTGCGGAGTAACGATTGCAGCCTTGTTTACCAAGTCCTTGGCAGCAACAGGGACAGCCGCTTCAGTGGTATTGTTCACATACTTTGGTGCGTTGCCAGCAACACCACCAGACCCGGTAGAGTCTAAGCGCATAGCTGGATCAGCCTTTACTTTCTGAGATCCGGTGAGACTAATTGTGAATGTGGGCAGCGCGCCTACAGTAGCCTCTCCTGTCGCAGAGTTCATGAGGGCATTAGTAACCATGCCAACCTTGGGAGCACCAGCCTCAACGTAGTCTGGATTTTCCGCAATAGCGTCAGCGATTAATGCGTTTAAGTCTCCCGCGTTCAGGGTATAAGCCTGAGAGCTAGCGGGCGATGCGATATTTTCCGGAATAAAACCAAATTCAAATGTAGCGGTCTCCGCTTCCAACTGTGGTCTATCCAGAACTCCCGTTACGCCGAAAACGTTTACGTCAGCGCGAGGGACGTTAATAGAAAACGTAGCATTCTGGGCGGTGTTCAACCAAGTATGGTCGGCATTGCCATGAGTCCAAGTGGCAGCAGCGCCACCATCAAAGGTGGAAGAAGTGCCAAGAGGGTCAACGAATACATTCGTTCCTGTATATATAGTTCTAAAGATTTTGTCTGCCATAAGATATATATCTCCTTACTCTTGTATTACAGTTTTTTAGTACGGTTGTGAAAAAAAACTAAAGTTTTTTGATTTCGAAAAAGCTCCCGCTTTTCGTTAAAAACCGTGAATTTCAAAGTCTACAAAAGCAGCAAAGACATCAGTATTTAAATTTTGCATTCCAGCTTGATCAGGCATAATTTTAGTCATTCTAACATCATTTAAATATGCCCAATTTTCTCCCCCTTCTGCTGGGGTCGCCGCCAAAGCTTCATAATCATAAGTAATATTCGTGTAAGCACCAATTGCATTAAACGGTAAAGAAGAAATCACGGGTATTTGTTTGTGCGCTGTATTTTTTAACAAACCACAAACAGCGTCTAGGCTAAACGCTGAACTAGCTAATATTACCGCTCTAACCATAGTGATATTATTGTCAATCCCCCCAAATGCTAGAGGCTGGTTGTATCCACCCATATTTTTCAAGAAAATAGCTGGATACGCTTCGGTGTTAGGATCTAACCCTTCCTCGATTTGGGCAAGCTTAGGGTTAGTCTGTTTGGCTGTTTTGAATAATAAATCATGTTCAGCTTTTGTGGTAATATAAACGTTAAATTCTTTTACAGAAAAATTCCCAGTTACGTTGTGGCCAGTCATATCTGAGTCAAACAGTAGAGTGCCTTTGTGGTGAAGAATTCCAGCTAACCCTCCTTCGCCCGGAGTTTTAAAATTTCCATCTATAGTAACACCCTGTAGCGCATTTGCACCTGTAACCGAAGTGTCAGCTATGATTTGTTTAAAGGGTAAAGCGAGGGAAAAATATTGTTGAAACTTTTTTTGAGTAGGATAAAATTGACCAGAATGATTTACGAAACCTCCTCCATCTTTGCAAATAAGATGATCTACATACAGCATCATGCTACTCATTAATAGATTTTCCCATTGGGCTTTCATTTTCTTCTTAGTCTTTCTTTAAGTTTGTTTAGCATTTCCGTCATATAAGGAACGCCCTTAGAGCTTCCTCCTCTAATTTTATTATCAATTTGTATACCCTTGCCAGATCGAGAAGCCTTAGAGGCTTTATTCATATAATAACTAAAATTAGATATTCCCATTTCTACTGATCTAACCCAATTATTTCCCGATTCCCACGGCATCTTAGCAAAGTTAAAATCTTTCATGTTTGGAATATTAACGTTAAATTCTTTTATTGCCCCCCGTGCCTTCTTGGAGGGGGTCATTTTAATAAAAGACTGTAAAAAATTCCTAACTGCTTGAGTTGGATTTGCACTTTCTTCAAAACCAATAAAAGAAAATAAATTCCCATACCCTACGAGAGTGCCTGAAATATTTGAACCATTAGGACCCCCTTCTATTTCCTTAGTAACTGAGTGATTATCAAATTCATCCAAGAATTGAGTTTTAGCTTGTTTAAATTTTTTGCGAGCTAAATCTTCAGCGTTTTTTTGAAATTCTTTAGATTTACCAACTTCTTTATCTATAGCTTTGCTATTGGTTATTTTTCCGCCAAGGATTTTAATTCTCATTATTTAATCTCCTTCAGTTTAAAAATATAAAAGCCAGTTAAAACATTATTTACTTCCGCTTCTGTACTAATTAATTGATAACTTTTATTTTTTACTTCTATTTTTTCTGTTTTACCCGTCTGTATATACTCCTTACAGTCTGCTTTTACTTTTATTCTCGCTTCTCCATCGGGAACTTGCGCCGCCATTTCCGTCATCACGCCAAGAGTTTGATCCCCCCTCGAAGGAAGGACAATTAAAGCGGGAAACGATTTGTTTTGATGTTGATAGCTGTAATTTTCGGTATTAGCATCTTCTTCGTAGCCGAAAACTTGATCTAAGTTTATATCAGAAACGACAATTTCAGATACTTTATGGACTACGATGTTTTGCTTGAACGTGTCAAAGAAACTTTCGTATGCCGTTTGTATTTGAGCTTTTTCATTGTCATTTATTAAACTCATATTTTAATACCCCGTTCTTTTACTTACTTGAGAATCTCCATAGAAACCTTCTTCCGTGTCGTCTCCGGCAACTTGTCTAGGTATAGAAGCGGCTATCTTATAATTTGCTATCATTTTGTTTAACTCTTCCACTTCTTGTTTTTTAACTTGAGCAAAAGTCTTTCCTACCTCGTTTTTGTTAACCTTTCTAATGGAGGTTCCTAAATCGCTAATTTGAATTACTGCATCTTGAGAAGCTGCCCCAAGTACACTTCTTAATTTCTTTTCATAATCATACACGTAATACATCTTCTTTAAAATGGCTGCTTCTTCTAGCCCTACTAGCTTTACAGTTCCATCATGTCCGGTATGCTCTATCTCGTATGAGGTTGAATTTACGGAAAATTTCATATTTATATAGTTGTTCAGTGCGCCAAGATTGGAGCGGACCCAATAGCTAATAGCTGGCAAGCTAAGGTCCGTTGGCTCCCCTAATTCTCTATATATTTCATCTGCAATGTCTACTACCTTCATATCTTTTAATAATTACACGGATTCCTAGGATACTCTCTCCAATTATTTACCGTAGCGTTCAAAATTTATCATTTCATTTTTTACTATTTTTGACATATTTTCTAATTCGTCCCTCTTTTTTACACCGATCTCAGAAAAATGATCTACGATATCTTCTATTCCTATTCCAAGCTCGTGACGACCTATAAAATAATTTCTTAATTTGTTTTCAAGTGTTAATGGATACTTTACGCCATCTGGCCTATTAAACCTATGCATCCACCTCAAAAATGGAAGACACCAAGATTTGTTTCCGTTTTTTCTAAATTTTTCATGAATATAACCCTCTTCTCCCCCGAACCCCCTGAACATGACATTAAAGCCCAACCAAGCCTCTTTTCTACATGTAAAAATTCCTAAGCCTTGCATTGGTATTTCAAACTTTTCTCCGTCTTTATCTTTACCTCTTTCGTCGGTTTTCCATATTCCATACATTTGCTCTCTCCAAACTGGTTTAAAATGTGTAGAAATATTTTTTAAATCATCGTATACGAGCGGCCCTTGATATAAATCATTTGTTTCAGGATTCTCTTTATAATAATCTAACAATTTTTTAAGAGTACCCGGCTCAAAAAATACATGACAATCCATGGAAATAACGAAATCTCCTTCGGCGTGTTGGAATATTTTGTTTCTAACCGCAGTACTTACCCAATGCTTTTCGGGTATATATTTGATATTGGGGGAATGATTTGCTAAATTAGCACAAGCTTTCCCATGCGAACCATCTGGATTATTATCTATGATTAATATTTCTGTTTCGTCCATTATTTCGGGATGATACATTCTTAAGGCTTGAATGGAAAAATATACTCCATGGTAATCGTCGAAAGTAGCCATGCCGATAGTTAGAGATGGTTTATTCATAATTATTATGACGAACTAATCGTCGTTATTAATCGTTAAAGTGTGTGGATTAGTAGATGTACTTTTTATTTCTGCCGTGAGAGAATTTCCCCCCACCGTCCAAGTCGGTGTGCTTGGATTCAAGTGAATATACAAAGTTTCATTGAGCTCGAGACTCGTGTCTCCTTTGACTTCAATATTAATAGTCTTTTCAAATTCCCACTGATTAAAAGTTATCGTACCGTTAGCAGATTCGTAATCCTCATCAACAATGGCTGACCCGTTGGAAGTATAATAGTCAACCGTTGCAATTCCTATGCCAGAATCTCTTTTGACAGTTATTTGAGCGATATTTGCTCCAGAATCTCCCTCAGTTATCTGACTTGCTCCAAATTCAAAATAAATCTTCTCAGAAGATGGCATGCAACTTCCCAGACTTTGACTTAAATCAGGATGAGCAGGGTCTACATATATTGTAGCCATTAACATTTCGTGACCCCACCTGTTCGTGTCTACATTTCCAGTCGGACTAGCCGTATCACTTCTGAACGGAAGAATAAGGCTTCCGCTAGTTTGCTCGTCGTTATCTTTTACTATAATCCAATCAGTATCCTTGTTAACCGAAACATCATCTGCCGCGCCCTTAGGAATATACCCTACAATTATTACGGTATGACCTAACGCCGTACCCCCCCAATGGGGCGGCTCTAACGCGTCTGACGCAGTCATATTTTGATTAACGTGATTTGGATTTGGGTGAACAGCGCTTGATAACTTAAGATGCCAATATCCCATGCCATCAGGGGCAGCAAGAGCGTAGCGAGATTTCTCTAAAACATTAAGTGTATTTGGGAAGTCAGAATGCATAGAGGCTGGAGCCATTGGTTGAATATCCCACCCCTGCATACAAGCTATTACGGTTCTGCTGTGATCTATTTCTGTTTTTATGGTGTTGAACGTCTCAATCGGAACTATGCCATGTTCGTAGTAGCCAGTATTAGGATTTGGAGAATTGTCATACCCCATATCTCTCCAGTATTGAGGAAATGCACCCGCTGGTTGCTCTGGCACGCCCGCTGGTAAAATTGCATTAGAAGGATACGAAGAGGTTCCGTTGCTTGCTGGAGCACCCCTGTGATAAAGTATTCCTACTATATCATTGTACCCAGCTAATCTATAAAAATCTTTTATTCCCTGATAAACATTATGTACTAATGAGCCAACTGGACTAAGACCAATTATTCCATTGCCCGTTCTAGTTCCAGTCATACCGCTGTTTGTGTCGGCATTATTAGTATTCATAAACCAACCAAAATCGGTTAATTCACACCCACCGTTTGCATAGCTCGCGGTATAATGATTCTGATACCATCCTTGCGATGCGTTTGGAGATGGCCTTAATGAAGGTCCATCTAATAAATAATTAGCCCAGCCTTTTCCTTCCGTATTACTATCCCAAGCTTTTGTTCCTAATCCCGCCACCCCAGTTTCATGCGTTAACAATAATCCAGAGTCGAAGTTATCACTTATTCCGTCTTTATGCCCATTTTCTCTAGTGGGAAGAACTAGGGCGTGATGATTGTTTAAATGCCCAAGTTGGGAAGCCGCTGCTGTTGGCGAGCACCAATTTGTAAACAATACGTTATTCCAAGTAGTTGTCGCAAAGTTATTAGTTATAATACCCAAGTTCTCATAATAATACGGCTGCATTAAATTTGGCACATTACCATCTACTAACTTCATTGGTCCTACTATGAATTCATGACTAGCGGTAACTGAATTAGATAAGATATCATGATTACCATCAACTAAAGCAACGTATATAGTGTGAGTTCCTGTAGTAAGGCCTGTTATTGTCGCGGTGGTTCCTGATACAACCATATTTCCGCCAGCTTGACCACTCGCTGGGAAAGGTGAATTCAATCTCCAATGCCAATGATCATATCCGTTAGAAAATCCGCCTATATTTACTCCCAAAGTGGGGACGGAAGCTACATCGGGGTAGCTTCCCAGCCAACCCGTGCCCCATCCAGAACTAGGGTCTATAATAGAAATTGATAAAGAATAACAATTACTGCAATCGTCAAGCTCGTTTTGCGTAGATGAAGTGTAGGATAAAGTAATATTACCGATTGGCTCACTGCTTGAAGTTATTGTAGAGCCGCTAACACATTTTACGTTTGATCCATCTGTAATTTTGTAAATTTTGTTAGCATTCCAATTTGTATTGGTTGATCTAAAAGTAACCCCGCAAGAGGCAGTCGTACACCCGCAATCGTCTCCGCTCCAAGCTTGCTCAGGTATTGGGGTAGTAGTTGTGGTAGTTGTAGTGGTCGTAGTGGTTGTGGTAGTGGTGGTAGTTGTAGTGGTGGTTGTGGTCGTCGTTGTTGTTGAAGTGCAATCTGCAAAATTTGTTGTTTTTTGATTTAGATCTGTATATATAGTAGCGATTAACGCGTCAAACCCAAGCCTACTTGTATCAATATTGTCTGTCGGTGAAGTCAAAGTTTTAAAAGGAACTATAACATTTCTTTCTGTTTGTTCGTCGTTATCTCTTAAGATGATCCAATCAGTATCTTTTTTGAGAGATACGTCATCTGCCGATCCAGCATTTATATAACCCACAATTAACACCGAGTGTCCAAGTGATGTACCTCCCCAAATAGGGTTAGTAGAACTTGAACTAGATGCCGTATATTCTTCTCCACTGTATAAATTATTTGAAATTTCGTTATTTATTTTGTAATAAGATATCCCATCTCCACCGGGTTTTGTGGAGGACAACTTTTCTACGGTATGGTTTGTGTTTGGAAAATTTGTATCTGTGCCGTTAACTAAAGACATGGGTGAAATATTCCAACCCTGCATAACTGCCATAACTGTTCTACTCTCATTTATTTCGTTTTTTATTGTACCCCACACCAAGTCCTTGTCTGCCCCGGCAATTTTATATGTTTGAGTGGGGTTGTCTAAAATGGTTCCAAGACCTTGACTTAACCAGAAAGAGGGTTCTATTCCTGCTGGCTGCTCAGGAACGTTAATAGGAAGGACAACGTCGGAAGGATAAGAGCTATCTTGACCGTTGGCTTTCCAATGGTAAATAATACCAACTACATTATCATACCCCGCAGATCTATAAAAATCTTTTAACCCCTTATATATATTATGAGTGTTAGTACCTATGCCTCCTGATGTATAATCGATTAAACCATCTCCAATTCTTGTCCCAGATGGAGAAGGCTGATTTGCGTTTTCGGAAGAATTATTCGTATTCATATACCAACCGAAATCAGTAAGAACGCATCCCCCTACCGTTGTTGGAGTTATCGAATACCAAGACGGAATATTGTTTACTGTTGGCCTCCATGAAGCAGAATCTATCAAATAATCTCCCCATCCATGACCGCCGCCATTAGTCACCGCTTCGTCCCAAGATATAGTGGCAGTCCCCATAGAGTTTTGATCCGTAGATCCGGCGTCAACCCCATCACTTATTCCGTGCTCGTGACCTTGATCTTTACTCGGTAAAGAGAGGGCGTGCTGCGAATTTAAATGGCCAAGTTGGCATGCTGCGGAAGTCGGCGCACTCCAAGCTTTGAATTTAGTACCGTTAGAAGTTATATAAGAATTTGTTATGTTTCCTTGCGTTTGGTAAAAATTCGGTTGATTCCAATTTGGTACATTACCCGATACAAACTTGGTTGGGTTAATAATAAATTCATGGGAATCGTTACATGTTGAACATAAAACTTTTCCTTGGTCATCTACTAGAGACACGTATACAGTATGAGTTCCCGCCGTAAGGTCTGACTCTGGTATTATGGCTTCAGTCGCACCCCCGGTAACAGGCGTTCCTCCCGCCGTTTCTCCTACACTTGGAAAAGGTAAATCCAATTTCCAATGCCAGCGATCATGAGCGCTTCCACCTATGGCGACCTTTAAACTAGGAAATCCGATGTGCGTAGAATATTCTGCTAGATTAGGATCGTTTAAAGTAATTGATGATGGCTCAACAGTTGTTGTGGTGGTTGGAGCAACTGTAGTAGTAGTGGTTGCTGCGGTAGATGGACATGGATTATCTACATCTTTCTCATCCCAAGCCCCGCTTTCTTTTTTATAAAAATTTTCTATACTTCCTGAGTTGTTTACCTTTATCCAATAATCTCCATTTATTGCGCAAGCAGGGCTAATCTTCGAAACAAATAATTCTCCAGCGCCGCTAGCGCAAGGCCCCTTACAAAGGGTAACTTTATCTCCGTCTTTTATATCCTCTAAAGATATATGATCGCACACAGTTTCTATATTTAGAAAATCATTTGTAATAGAAATTACCCTTATTTCTCCAGCAATAGATTTGTTACACTCCTCGTTTACAATAGACAAACAATACACGCCGTCTTTCGCAAAACAATCTGTAGACGTTGAAGATGGGGCAGCAGTTGTCGTTGTGCTTGAGAAAGGAGGTGTGGTTTGAGATCCTGAAGAAAACTTGTGAACCCTAAGACCTTCTTGAAAAGCGGAAGTATAAATGTATTCACTTGTATCTCCGCATATATCAATAGCTAAACTGGAAAAATTTCCATCAGAATTTACCAAAGTAATTTCGCCCGTAGTTTGATTTACTTCGTATACATGTATGCCTCCTCCATAGCTTGCGGTAAATAAATGTGAGCCCTTGCTCCAAACCCTGTAAGAGAACACATTGGTTCCTGTCTGTATGTCTGTCGCTTTTAAATCTAAAACTCCAGAAGTGGAAGTAAATACCTTTGTTCCTCCCCCCATGAAGGAACCGTAAATAAAGTTACTGTCTCCCCAAACACCTACGGCCGGATTATTTGCGTCTTGATATGTATGCACAAGGGTGAAAGTATTACTTCCATTGTCTATAGAATAAACGTTCAACCCCTGCGTATAATTTGCCACATAAAGGTAAGCCCCGTCTGACCAAGTTGAAAAACTAAGATCGTCCGTTCCTGTTTTAACTTCAGTTATATAATCTAAAGTTTCTGGATTGTACACTCTTACCCCAAGACTTTCTTCGCTTGAATAAAGATAGTAATCGTCCTGAAAAAGAGACATAGACTTACTAGGCGTATGAGAACTAGAAATCCCAGATGACGAAGCCATCCCTTGGGGATCTATAGAAATTAATTCGATTCCACCGTCATATTTGGCAACGTAAGCGTCGTTTCCCCCGCTTTTGTTTAAAGCAGCGCGAAACCTTTCGGGAGACGTTGGTGCTAAATGACTTTTCTCCTCCAAAGCAACCGCCTCATCCGCAGTGTTTACTTCATATACATATAATCCTCCTTCGGGGGATTCACTTGAGTCTACCGAATAAACAAAAGTATTATTAGATCTTACTGAAATAGCGAACGGAGTCCAACCGGGCAATACTTGCGTAAAAGTTTGCATAGAGGTAAGAGTTGTAGGGGTAGTACCTACTACATTATAAATTCCAACCCTTATATTTTCCAAGCAGTCTCTCATTCTATCTTTTTGGCCATGCGTGAACATGTTCATGCAAGCGTCATCCGTATAGTCCATGTAGTTTTCCCACATGTCAGGATCAGCCAAGTTTGGACAAGTATCTTTACTTGTATCAGGGCATCCGGCAGAATAAGAGTCAGAAACTGGAGTGTCACTTACCAAATCATCTACATTACAGTCTCCGTCTCCCCATATATGAAATAAATTAAGGTAATGACCAACTTCGTGAGTAGCTGTTCTTCCTAAGTCGTAAGGTGTGTATGGGGGGGTCTGGCCGGGGAGCGTTGCTGCATGAATTACTATACCATCTGAAGATTGTGCTCCTCCGGGGAATTGTGCGTACCCCAAAACACCCCCTTCAAGATAACAAACCCACATGTTCATAATTAAAGGAGGAGACACTACATTGCTCCCGCCTTGAGAGGTGTATTTTACATCATCTAAGTTTGCGGAGAATAGTTTATTAGTTGTTACTCTATTTATATTTGCCGTATTCCAAGCGAATTGAATTTTGGTATCAGTAGCTCTATCAGACCATCTAACTGGTTCATTTCCATGGGTGTTTCTAAAGTCTGCATTTAATACATCTATCTGTTGTTGCAATATTGATTCCGTTATAGTTGTTTGATCTGAAGCGTCAACGAGTACATGGAAATATACTTGAATTTCATAAATGGAATTTGAAGCGTGGCTTGATAAATTACTTCTTTTTTCTTTTATTCTTTCTCTTACTTTAAGCTCTTGAAGAGTGCCGATCTCTTTAGCGTCAGGATTATTTCTTAGGTAATTCCTTAAAACTTTTGTGGTGGCACAAATATGATCATCTTCAACTGGATCACTCCAAGGAAAAGTTATATGTTCATTATTGTTTTTTGAATTACTCATATTTAATATCCAAAAGTTTTGTTGTTATTGTCTGCTAAACGTAACCCCATATATGTATTACAAGAAGGACAGTCTCCCAAGTCTCCCATCTGAGCCGTTCCGTCAGCCGACGCCGTACTTGTTCCGGTCACTTCACCGCAATGACTATTACCTAAGTTATCTACCCACCCAATGTATGAATTATTGCTGAAAGGTCCCATCATGTTGGAGTCGTCTACTATATAAACTGTAGAGTTATCACTACAATCAAGGACTGTGTACTTCTCGTCTCCGGGGCCAGCAGTCGTCGTAGTGGTAGTAGTCGTAGTGGTAGTAGTCGTAGTGGTAGTAGTCGTAGTGGTTGTCGTGGTCGTCGGACAGGTTGCCGCAACGTACATATTTCCACTTCCCCAGTCAGTCC
>CAYFGZ010000092.1:0-13774 GCA_964342575.1 uncultured Nisaea sp.
GCCCCGCCCAGAAGCTGAACCGCTTTTCGAGCGGCGGACATTTTCATCAACGTCGCAATCATCTGGCCATACTCCTAACCGGGATTCCCCATATGATGTCCCCTCAACCCGAAAAGTATGGTTCGGATCGGTATCACATGCAATCAGCTTGCATCTGACGGCCGCCCGAAGCGTATCCGGTCGAAAAAGGACCAATTAGCAGCCATTCTGTCATGAATCTGGTGATTCAGCAACATTGTGGGCGCATGGGGGCTTGATCAGTCATTACGCCGAGGTAGCTGATACATTACCTGCTCTAAGGCGTCTTGGTTTCAACGAAGGTCGAATTTCAAGACTGGCGGAAAAAAATGGCAGGGAACTAGAGGTCCGAGAAGAGGTAGTAGGCCATTTGTGAGTGATATACTATTAAATATTTATCGCCAATAAATTATAAGGGGTTGTCTACCTCTATAGCTTTAAAAAAAATCATTATTCTGCCGATTGACGCCAACTTGAGATAACTAGCTAGTTTCGCTTATAGTATTTTTAGGTTTAAACACCGGCCTTTTGCGCTTTGCTGCGGAGCCTATCAGCTGATTTTGCCGCGTCTGTTATGAAACGATCGTGGGTACCAGTACCAACAATATCCAGGTTATCTTTGACTGTTATTTCAAAAACAATGCGCCTACGGTCTATTGTCTTCACGGTGGCCGAAATTTCTACCGACATATTCAAGAGTGTAGCCCCCACGTGGGCAATATTAACCTGAGTGCCTACTGAATCCTCCCCTTCCTCGGCAAATTCTAGTATATACTCCTTACAGGTGCGCTCTATATCGCGTATCATTTCGGGAGTAGCATATACGTCGAATTCTCCCCCGGCCACGGCGATTGTTCGTTGCGGATCAATAGTAACCCGGCGATTGGTAGAGTTGCCTTCTCTAAAAGTTGTTTTCATTTTATCATTCCCGATAGCTCGTATTAAAAATTCTCCTAAAAACTGAAAGTCGATCAAATATAGTTTTGGACAATAGACCATTCCCAAAGGTCTGGCCGATTAAAGTTTTAAATCACTTTTTTTCGCCTATCTAAGCTTTCTGGTGGATAAATTGTTTCACGATCATAGAACTCGTCAAATTTTGGAATTCCATCATCTAGTTTCAGCCAATTCAATTTACTTTTTACGTAGATATGTGCTTGAGGAGGAAAGAGATTTGGATCATCAAGTGTGGTTGTTTTTAAAACCGTGATTTTTGGGTTCCTAAATACATGACTATAGATTTGATCTCCGCACTGCGAGCAACGAAAAACAGTGTGACCCCCTCCGCTTCCAGAAGGTCCAGTTGTGTGTTTCAATGTACCACTTTTTAGTCTAAAGTTGATCGTTTCTATCATTGAATGAACCACAAAGCCGGAAGCTGTGTATCTCTGGCAAAGTTTGCAGTGACATGCATGGGTAAAAAATGGTTCTCTCGAAATAGTATATTCTATCTCATCGCAAGAGCACCTTCCGGAATACTTAGTCATGATTCTTCAGCGCCATTCTGTTAGTTTATCCCATTCTGAGTGAACTAAATCCATCACAGCTTCAACTAATGGTTTCTTAAGATCCAATCCACAGTAGGCTAGGATGGCAAACCAAAGCAAGTCAGGATCCATGGCAATATTAGGTAATGCATCATTTAATTGGTTTTTGGACACAGTTTGATTGACCTCCTTAATAAAATTCGTTGCCCATCCCGTAATTTCTCTTTTAGCCGTTCTATGATGTTGCCATGCTATTACATCAAAGCATTTAGTGGCTCCTATCCCTGTCGAAAGGGAAGATTTTGCAGCGGAACTATTGGTAAACAAGAAGAATGCTAAAAAGCAAATCGTTATCGTTCTGACTATGATACGTGATCCTTCTAACATGTTTTATCTTTTAATAGAGTTAAGTGGATTTTTTAGGAATTTTAACAGGCTTTTCTTCTACTTGACCACCAGCTTTTTGCCACGCCGTATAGCCACCGGACATGTGGGCCACTGGTGATAGTCCCATGCGATGGACGGTCAAAGCGGCAAGAGCTGATCGCATGCCACCTGCACAGAAAAATATAAATTTCTTACCTGTACCAAATTCTGGGCGGTAATAGGGACTTTCCGGATCAATCCAGAATTCCAGCATACCACGGGGGGCGTGAGTAGAACCGGGTATGGTACCGTCTCTCCATAATTCTCTAATATCCCGAATATCAACTAGTTGTACTTCGTTATCTGACCAAATTGTTATGGTCTCTTCAACGGAAAGTGTTTCTATTTCTTGCTCAGCCTCTCGGCATAGTTCTTTGATACCCTTAGTGATCATAATATTTTCTCCGTGCGACTAATCCAGGTTATCTGCTTTTCCTCTGCTAAATAGCTTCTCCTTTTCCCAACTTTAAGAGGTCAATTTGGATGACTCAATCATACCGCTCTACTAGAATTGATAGATATAACAAGTTTAAGTATTAAAGCTCTTTTGAAGGCTCTGGCGAAGCGGAAAGAGTACAGCCAATAGCAGAAATGAAATTGTTGTTAGTAGCAGCAAGGATGTTGAAAAGCCTCCAGTTATATCGTGAAATAGGCCAATCGTGATAGGTCCTGCGACCCCGCCAATCTCTGCGGCCGTAAAAAAAAGGCCGCCAGCTGTGCCCGCTCGTTTGGGGCCAATGTTGGGGATTTCGACTAATAAAAGTAGTGCGACAGTCATCATTGCACCTCTTGCTATTCCCTGGAGAAGTAAACCCATTATAAGAGTTGGGCCTGGCTCAAAATGAAGCAGTAGGGTGGCGCAACTGCTGGAAAAGATTAAGAAACCAAGAATAAATATACGCCGCTCGGGAGATGCCAACCGAGGGATAATGAGTGCACTGAGTACGCTAATTCCTGTCGGAATTGCTGCCCAGTACCCGGCTTCGGCTGCGGAAACACCGTGTTCGCGGATAATTTCGGGTAGCCAGTTATTTAGCCCGTGATTGATAAAAAATATACCAACACTCATTATCAAAACCAGCTGTACACTTGGGATTGAAGCAAGTCGCCTAAAAGTCCGGACAACGGCCTCCTCAGCTCCTTTTGATGCATTTGATTCTATAAAACGCCCGGAGGGGTTCAGGGATAGCAAGGTCCAGATAAAGCCAGCGATCAGTGTAAACACAGCATAACTGCCAGTCACTAGACGCCAATTGTCATAAAGTGCAGGCAATAAAAGGCTATTTGTGATAGCTATAGCGATAACTGCACCTAATCCCGGGCCCGTGATATAGATACCCATAGCAAGGCCTCGGTCTTTCCCTTGAAATAAAAGGGCAATAACTTTCGGCGCTCCAATAGATATCATCGGGCCGCCCAATCCAAAAATGGCAACGGCTATAGCCATAGTTAGATGACTATCGGCACAACTTCTTAGAAAACCGGAGGTGGCCATAAGTACTGCCGCGAGGAATAATGCTTTTCTAGGTCCAATCCTATCAATCAAAAATCCGCAGGGCATAGCGGCCAAGATATAAACGAAAGGCCAAGCACCCAATACAGTTCCCATCTCCCCGTAGCTTATCTGGAGGTCCTCAGTTATAGAACCAACTAGTGGACCAAGAGCAGCTACAGTTAAACCAAAACTAAAATAAATTAGCCAAACCCCGCCGAGTATTATCCAACGATGCGGGTGATCTGCGTCACTTGGCTTATACAGAGCCTTCATATATGTCAGCCTTAATTTTATAGTATATTCTGCAGGCTATCGCTTTGTTTATTTCAATATAAATTCTGTTGAATTGACTAGGGTTTTCAACCAGAACGTATATTCGGTGTCGCTAATTTCCATAGCCTGGGCTAAACAAAGAGATTAATAGATTGAGTATTCAGAGCTATTAATTGACCTTTGGAAAGGGCTAGTACCCTATTTTCACTAACATTTTTCCAAAAATGTTACCTGTGGTCTTGCCGTTATTACGCTATCCTGAATAGCCTGCCGCTCTGGTGAATGGAAAAATTCAAAAAAAACGTCTTTTGATGGAACTGTACCTATAACATAGCTGTTATTTGGTTCCTCGTGGTTGCGGTAGGCGCTAAATTTAATCCCTTCTTTCTGTCGCTGCTCTTCTAGATTATTGAACATGTCTTTCCAATTATCAAAGTTTGTGACTTCGGCTTTTATTATTACAGTAATAGTCATTTTTCCTCCACGGATTTGATCTATCTAAATATTATATTATATCGTCAGTTTTGAAGAAAGACGAGGAGGGGTATATGGTGATATTTCCGCAGCACGAATTGTTTCGATCAGTTATGAATTTAGCCTCCGACAATGTAAAAGCCGGTGAGGATGTTCTAATAGTAAGTAGTTCTGACCAGGATCTCCGTCTGCTCGACGCATTGACATCGACTGCGGCTGCTTGTGGGGCTGGGTCGGTCTCTACAATTATTATTGCATGCCCAGATTCACTGATAGATGTTCAACACCCAAAGCCTGTTAAATCAGCGGTTGCTAACGCTGATTTAACTATTGTTGCGACGACTATTAGATTTCCAAGAGCATATGATGATTTGAGCCAAGCATTATATGAAGCTGGGAAGCGTCAGGTGCTTATAAATAATGCACCTATTGACGATTTTGTCAGGGGAGCCGCCTTGACGGATCCCTTCGCACTACGAAAAAGGACAGTAGCGTTAGCAGAAAAAATATCGTCAGCAAAAAAGGTCCGTATTACTTCGAAAAACGGAACGGATCTTTGCGTTAAAGTCTGCCGGCCATGTCTGCCGCTAACGGGGTTTGCGGACGAAGACACAGGGTTTGGGTCGTTCCCGAGTGGAGAAGCCATGCTAGTTCCCGAGGAAGGAAGTGCGGAAGGTATATTCGTGGCCGACTCTTATGGACAAGTTGTTTATATCGATGGTGCTGGACCACAGATTGGCCTTATAACAAGTCCTATTAAACTAGAATTTAAAGCTGGCAATCTCATTGGCCTTACCGGTGGTTTAGATGCCGACCTACTCCAGTTAATAATCGATGCTGGAGATATCAATGTATCGCGTCTTGCCGAATTAGGTTTGGGAACCAATCCGGATGCAAGAGAAATTGGCCATGTTGAGAATAAATTTAGACTAGGCACTGCTCATATAGCGCTTGGGGACAATCACTTGATCGGTTGGAGAGGAGCCTCGGTTTATGGGGGCACAATCGTTAGTAATAGACATATCGACTTGGTTTCGAATAATATAAAGATAGAGGTGGATGGAAATGGAATAATTCCTTAATTGCTGGTCTGAGATATTGCCAATATAGTGCAGATTATCAGGGAGCGATCTTAATTTAAAAATGCTCGCAATTATGGTGTATATAGTAGGCAAACGTTCCAGCCAAAACTATCGTGGTAATAATAAAAGCCACGGGCCAATTCAATCTATACATAATGTTCTCCATATTGATAATGGGTTTGCGATTAATGAAAGTTGACTTGAAGAGTCTCGAAAAGCAAGATTGAACGAGTTTATAGTAAAAAATACATGGAGTCTCCCAGAGTTAGTCACTCACAAAAAAGTTAAGGTTTTGTGTTGAGGCTAGGATCCATTTAAGGAATAGCAGGGGTGAATGGGTATCTTGCCAGATACAAGCTGTATCCTTATCGAAGTTCCGCTAGAACTTCATTTCGTTTCATAAATGGTAAGGTCCATGGGGGATTATAAAATGCATAGATAACCGGAGTAGTAGCTGAAAGTTGCTGGTGTGATATGTATTTCATAAGTTCCGCTTCATTTGATTGTATATTTTCATCGGAAGCGTTGCCACTGAATCGAATAACAGCGTAGCGTTTTCCGGGGATTCTTTTTAGATTAATATTTTGATTAATTGGCTTAGGAAGTGTCTGCAATGAAAACTTTGAAGGCATGACAAAACTTATCCTCCATTCGGTATTTCCTCCTTTCTGTTGGACGGGGGCTGTCATAGCAATTTCTTGCCCAGACGCATTATTACCAAAAATATAGTCAGCTAGTGTTCGGAATCCTGTGCTTATGGACGATTTTCGAGGGCCCATACTTCGAACCTCGGCTATAATTAGCGGTTTATAATCCCTAATTTCAATCGATCCATCTCTAGAGACTATCTTATATTTTGGCTTTTCAACATTACTCATTATTGGCCCTATCATTGCTGCACAGCCAATTAAACAAGAAATGATAGTTAGTAAAACGATTAGTTTCTTTATATTCATTCGGCTTTGTCTCACATAAAAATATTAATAGCTCTACAAAGAAGGCAGAAGTTTGGCGTAGCTATTTTTTTTACGTTCTGAAAATCTATAATGGTGATCGATTACTTACGCTCCTTACATATAAAAAAAGCCTTGTATGGACTATATCTCTGCTGTCTTATTCTCATTTTAAACGAGGAAAGTCTTTGCTTTAAAACCTAGGCTAATGTTTCCGAAATAGTTTAAAGAGTCCCCCATCTTCTTCGTCGTTGAGAATTAAGATACTCCCATCAGCAATGATTTCAATATCTCTAATGCGGCCCAGGTTATTATTAAGCATAGTAGTTTCAGAGATGGGTTTGCTATTGCTATCCAAAGTTAAAACGTAAAGCTTCATAAATTTTAGACTTCCCACCAATAGCTTGTTATTCAACTCTTGAAACATTGCGCCAAAGTAAAACGCTATTCCCGATGGCGCTATACTTGGGTTCCACTTCCATATTGGATCGACGTAGCCTGGTGGCGAATAATTCAATCCGATATCTCCTCCAATATATTCCTTTCCATATGACACCGTCGGCCAGCCATAGTTATTGTACTTTTGAATAATATTTATTTCGTCGCCCCCGCGAGGTCCATGTTCATGTGCCCAGAGCTCACCCGTGGATGGATGAAATACTAGCCCCTGGGGATTTCGATGTCCGATCGAATAGATTTCTTTTTTCCAGTGTAATCGGCTTCTATTGAGTGTAAAGCGGTTATCTAAGTCGATACGAATAATTGATCCTGCATGAATCGTAGGATCTTGGGCGTAATGACGATTACCCCGGTCACCTAAAGACGCGAATAGAAAATTGTCATCGAGTGCCATTCTGCAGCCGAAATGCAGACCCGAGCTAGATTCTGTATTTGAGATAAATATGTCCTTTCCTTCTAGTAGACTGTGATTAGCCAGTTTTGCTCGGTAGATAGCTGTTGTTAGTTTTTTTGATTTCATCCGTTTGGTATAACAAAGAAAAACGGTAGGTTCCCCATCTTCAATGCGCACTGCAACATCCAGAAGCCCGCCCTGGCGGTATTCATAGGCGGTGGGCACGTTTTTTATTAGGTTCTGAGTATTGAGTTTTAGATCGTAGGAAAAAAGTTTTCCCGGCCGGGTTGTTATTAAAATGGTTGTATCGTTGATTGCTGCCATACCCCACGGATGCGCAAGTTGAGGACCTATTCTTTCTATTTCAAAGTTATCGCTGTAACATGGTTTTAAGCAAACGAGTACAAAGACGCTTCCGATAAGAAAGCGCAAGAAAGTTGAAAAAGATCTAAACGGTACAAAGGACGTTAAAATCATTAATTGCTATAGCTTTCGAAAATTTTATCAGTTTAGCTGAAACTTTCAGTTTACTGACCTAACTGAGGAGTAACAGCGTTATACCCTGCTTTTCGTTAGATTCTAAACCGTTCGTTCTATTAACTCCATATTCACTTGAGCCAAGTTGTTCTTATGGTTTTAATTCACAATGTAATAAGCTTACCTACTAATAAAAAATTAGGGCAGTAAAGTGATCTGCAATAAAATTAAATCGTACGATTTATATATCTTCTTTTGCTTGTCTAAGGAACTATACATTTTACTCCAATTAGGAGCATAGATTGATTACTGGTTTTTATGATGGAAAATGTGGGCTATGTTTGCGGGAAATAGCTCACTACAAGCGCGTGGCTCCTCAAAAAGTGTTCATTTGGGTGGATGTAACAGAGGCCGCCCAGAGTCTTGAGAGTGAAGGGATTTGTTTAATATAAACATTAAAGTTTCTGCATATGGAAGACAGGAGGGGTGAGCTACATATAGGCGTGAACGCCTTTATTGTAATATGGCAACAGATGAAGGGGTGGCATATATTGGCTAAAATTGTAAACATGCCATTAGTTATCTCGTTAGCTCGATGTCTTTACACAGCGTTCGCAAATTATCGCTTTAGTCGCCTCGAGCATTGTCGAGTTTTGGTAGATAGTTCTTTCTGCTGAAATTTGTTGGGAAAAGATTGGAGATGAGCTCATGTTTTGCCAGTTGCTGGAATATGGTGGTGCCGATGTAAGCAGGGTAAAAAAAGTTTCAAGGTTTCCATTGCATATATAAATTTATAAACGTAGTCCTTTTTGGAATGGCGAAATTATTACCGGTGGTGAATGAATGCTCTGATATTCAATAGTGAGGAGGCCTATTATGGAAACTAGTCATTCTGGAAAATGCCAATGTGGTGCCGTCAGATATAAAATTATAGGAGAGCCTATAACAGCTCACGCGTGTCACTGTAAAGATTGCCAAAAGCGGTCGGGGAGCGCGTTCGGATTATCGCTGGTTTTTCGCACGGATGCCTTCACATTTACTGGAGAATTGGAATCATATAGGCGTATCGCCGACAGTGGTTTTCGATTAACTCAGTATTTTTGTCCAAAGTGTGGGAATACCATATTCAGTGAAAACGAAAGGCGTGAGAATGCGATTGTGCTACAT
This sequence comes from uncultured Nisaea sp., assembly GCA_964342575.1. Classification (GTDB taxonomy): domain Bacteria; phylum Pseudomonadota; class Alphaproteobacteria; order Thalassobaculales; family Thalassobaculaceae. Next base: position 8,706 of record CAYFGZ010000092.1, read on the forward strand.
CCCGGTACACTGGATGATACGAAGTGGTTTAAATTAAATAGGTTGATCTGGACAAGCCGAGCTCAGAGTTGGTGTCCACTCCCTGAGGGTTTCGAGATGTTCAAAGAGTCGCAGCCTTTTGAGTAAAGATGATTATATTGGGTTTTGGTTCTCGCCTTTTTTCCTACAGTTATCTATGAAAAACTTGTAATATATAATTGAAAAATAATGTCTTTCGGGATAGTTAAAAAGCCCTTTTTATTTTTGCCCAATCTTCAATAGCATGCTCGTTTCCTGGGGTTAATTGTACGGTAAATTGGGAAAAACCAGCGTCACGAAGAGATTCTATTCGCCCCTTTATATCATTTTCGGTACCAGTAAATGTGGTTTCTCGGATTAGATCTTCGGTGATAAAGGTGCGCTCTTCGTTTTTGACAAACATTAGGTGGCCACGGTGATTTTCGAGCCATGGAGCATCAATAGGCTCAAAATTTCTCGCCAAGTTAATATAACCTTCGACGGTTTCAGCTACTGACGCTGGGACCGCGCTGCTATTGGGCATACCCGCTAGAGCTTCGTCCGCGCAACGATGCAATAAGACGGCGGCTCGGGGACCTGCCTGAGCCATCGCCCGGTCAGAATTTGCGGGTTCTCCTTCATCCAAAATGCACCCCAAGACAAAGGCCGTTGCTTCTAGTTCCTCCCTGGAACGACCCTGCTGGTTCCAGGAGGTCTGCATATCATCTAAACCAGCGATCCCCTCTTCAACATCATTAAAGAAATAGATCCATGCTGCTCCTAATTTAGCCGTCAAACTTCTACCGCGGGGTCCATAAGCTGAAACGTGTAGTTTTATTGGATCATCAGTATTAATGAGGCCAGCATCAGGATTTAAAAACCGTATTTTGCGCCGTTTACCATCAAGCTCCGCTTCTATCGTTTCAAGTGTTAGCATCGAAGTCACTACATTTATATATTCTTCCATTTCTGAAAGTTTTAGTGCTCCCAACCCCATAGCACGTCGCCCTGTGAAACCTGTTCCAACACCAAAGTCTATACGTCCAGGGGCAAGTTGATTTAGAGTGGCAAAAGCATTTGCTGCTACTGGAGCTATCCGATTGGAGGGAATCAATACACCCGTTCCAAGCCTAATTTCATGTGTTTTTACAGCGGCGGCGCCCATTGCAACAAAACAATCCGCGCTCAGCATTTGGGTGTCGTAGAACCAAGCATTAGTAAAACCTAATTCTTCGGCACGAGCGACGGTTTTCCACGAATCCGCTGCTGTAGCGAGTGCTATTCCAAAATCCATTACGCCTCCGTGCTATGGGCGACTACAGATACTAGGTTATTTTAACTACAGCTGGCCTAGTCGCAGGGTCAACGGCAAAAAAGAAATAACACATAATAAATATAGCTTTACAGATCAATCCCGTGTTCGAAATGTATAGAGATCAACATTTTTTCGTTCCTATTTCACAGTATTTCGGGTATCTCCTCGAGCCTATATGAACCTATCTGACTTGCTTGGTTAACGGTTTGTACGTAACTTTCTAGTGGCGTGCCAGAGTAGGGAGTAGTCTTTTGAAAGATCCGCGATCCGCGATTGAGCGTCACCACATGGCAATCAACTCGCGAAATCTGAAAAATTATATCGACACGGTGGTGTTCCCGTTTACGTATCAGAACTATAATGGATTGGCGATAACGATCGAGAAATCGGATGAATATGGAATTAAATACCCAACCCCATGGGACATCATCTTGGCAACGGATCCTAATTGGTCGCATACGGAATTCGATGAAATAACGGAACTGATGAAAGGTTCGAATTCAGTTGCGTACAGAGTGGTTTTCCGTCGTATTGACTCGGTGGGATCCAGTGTAGAGCAATCTCACGCAATTTGGATTGCGGTCCATAAATTTGACCGTTGGGGGGTTCAGTTTAGACATAATATGGGTTCTATATAAAGCTAGTTGACCTTCTTCCAACTAATTTTTAGCTTTTTCCCACTGCGATTTAATTAACTCCTTTACAGCATCCGCTAAAGATGCTTTCGGCTCTTCACTACAATAGCTTAGAATTTTGTACCATATGACATCCCGACGCGGCACTACAATACTGGGTAGGGGATGGTTTTTCCTAAATGCTTTTGATCCGCTTGAAGCCATTCCATTTCGAATCGTATCGCTAAAATGATTGGTAGCACTTATCCAACCCTGGGCCCAGTTTTCATAAAACTTTCTTAGTCCCTTGTCTTCGGGATTCTTTAAAACCACCCGGCAAGAAATGTTACCTGCACCTAGTATGTTTTCGTCCAGAGCCTCTGCATCTGTTCCGCAGATAAAAAATGACAATAGACCCAAGCAGAATAAGGTGAACAGATTTCTCATAATAAAACTCCATCCTGGTGACATTTTTGCTGGCCTGCTTCCAATGAATGGATATTAGATGCAATTAGCAATCAGACCAAGTGTAACAAAAAATAAATAGCGGCAAGCCTGCCTATTAATAACCTTTAAGATAAAGCATAAACCCAATCTAGAGATTTTTGTGCAGGATTCCTAATAGAACCAGCAACGTGAATGCGGCCATTACGCCTGGTTCATCGCGAATAATGAAAGTATAAGTATGTTAGCAAATGTCAGCTCGAAAAAGTTTAAAAAGAAAAGTAAGGGCTAAGTTAATAGCTTCAAACAATCTATGTTTATTTTCTTCATGAATATTCAAGTCATAATGCAAACGATTTAATTTGCTGCTTAATTATTATCTTCATGTTTGATTCCGAAACTAACATAAGGACCCCCTATAAAATTGAAATCGTCCGAAGTGGCGGGTGGGTGTTCCATTTCATCATCAAGACGTTTGCGATGATGTTCTGCATTATCTTGCGGAATCCAGCCAAGATATGCAGCTCCGTTATTGTCGGCCCAACGGCGATCATTGTTGGATACTCCGTAAATTATAGGACATCCCAGTATCGGTGTATTGAATACTCGCTCTACCAAGCCCACTAGATCATCGTAACTAAACCAGGTGGAGAGCATACGATGATTGAGAGGTGTTGGTTGGCAAGAGGCAATCCGCACGCAAGCGGTTTCTATTCCGAATTTGTCAAAATACATTCGCGCCAGTGCCTCCCCAAAGGCTTTGGATACCCCATAAAGCGTGTCAGGGCGGATTGATGCAGAGTCATCAATTGTTTTAGTTGGAGGATGATAGCCGATTGCGTGGATGGAGCTCGCATAAAAAATTCGTTTGCAGCCATATTCGCGGGCGGCCTCGTAGAGATTATACATTCCCTCTATATTTGAATTCCGGACGGTGTTCCAACTTGCTTCGGTTGCCTGCCCACCGAAATGAAGGATCCCATCGCATCCATTTACGAGTTTGTGAACTTCCCTTTTGTCGGCCAGGTCGCACAGCACGATTTCTTCGTTGTTATTGTGGTCAGGCACACTCGCAACGGGTATTGAGACTCGGTCCGATACGCGGATCTTTTTAGCTAAATGTCCTAGCGTCTTCCGGCAATGCCCACCGAGTGCTCCAGCCGCTCCAGTTATTAACAATCGTTCCATTTTGAGTTTTGTCATGAAAGTGTCTCCCTTACTCAGCCAACTTTAAGCAACGTAATAAATTATCGCGGGAATTAAAAGTTGTTGCGGGTATATTGGCTATTTCCATCCAGTGACTGTATCGTCAGATAATAGGTAGGATTTTCACAGAGGAGAGGCAGCGATGAATATTCATGTGATAGTAAAGCTTAAGTCATCATATGAAGCGTGGCATGAGCTTTTTATTAATGACGGGCATAACCGTTCAAAAATCTGCGACGAAGAACGTACACTTGTGGGGAAAGCAAATGAAACAACGGCTATGATTACGCTTTTTGACGTTGATGAAGAGGCCATGCAGTTTATGATGAGTGACCCAGAGTTTCAAAAAATGACGGAGCCATATGTTGAAGAGCATATTCCCTATGTACTCAATTCCCTTGGCCATAATTAGTAAATTTCTAGTATGAGACTGCTCGATTCAAGAAATTGAATAGGGGATCGATAGAGGTTTAATATTAAAAATGAAAACCGCAATGGAGTTAAATAAATTGTGACCTGATAAACGTATCGTCACGTTTTGCTGTGATCAATGGATGAAATCGCTGGCAACGGTCTATTCCTAATTCCCAAATATTCGTATTGGAACAAGATATCCAGATTTTAGTTATCTTCCGTATAGGTGCACTATCACTAATTTTGTTTCTTTGAGTTATTCAGACGGTTGCTGCTGCTGAAGTCATTGTTCAACTCCAGCGCGCAGTATCTTGGATGTCATCGGCTGTAAATAAGGTGGTCGTGTGGACCGTTGTCCAATTACACAAGTCATAGCGGCGGTTTAGCTTTTCTCTTACTTTCGTCTCGGTTACCCCTATCGGAATTTTTGAACGTTCCCACATAGCGAGGCTAGGTCGCCTCGTTATCAGTAGTGTTCTGATTAGGTCGTTTTGGTCGTGTCTGATCGTCCATAGACCTATAATCTGCGAATCATATTTTCTTTCAAAGTTTGGCCATGCTTCTGTGCACAATTTTAAAAATTCGTCAAAGTGCGACTTCGGTGTGTCAAACCAACGAAATGCATAATTTCCCTGTCTTTTGGGTCGGTCGTGTGTCGTTGGCCTGACTGAAGGGGTCATAAAACTCGTTTCGATACTTTCTATAAATTCTAGTTTATCAAAAGCTCGTGGTGCAATTGCTTTTGCTATTTTCTCATTGGGCCAACTAGAAATGACGGTAATGGTGTCGCGGGGTAATCCAATCTGGCTCCGCCATATACCGTAGAGAGAGGATTTTTCATTCCGTATATCGAAATGTTGTAGAGTGAGAATACCTTCCGCTACAGTAGACCAACGCCTAGGCGAACAATGTATTCGGTTATGAATGTATATGTCGGGCATTATTCTACCTGTTTCTTTTCTGTCGGATAATAACATAAGTGGGGAGGCAGTATTCCGCCAAAAGTATCGTCAATAATTTAGGAACCTTCCTTGGATTGGGTTTTATTACCTTAATTTAAATAGGTGTACTCCCGTTTA
>CAYFGZ010000093.1:0-13768 GCA_964342575.1 uncultured Nisaea sp.
AACCGCTAATTAAGGCGGCAAGAATATTTTTTTCGCTTACATCTCGATGCGTACCAACGGCAAGGGCAGTTGCGATAGTTGGTGCGCTGATATGAGTGGTGGACCCTACATGGGTATCATCGTAGTCGAGACAGTGCGCCATTGTTCCATTTATTAAGGCAGCGGCGCCGGGAGCTATTTTTGTGCCTAATAAAACCTGTGCTCGGCCTCTACTACCCCAGCCTAATACAGTTTTGCTGACAGCGATAACGGGGGCTTGATTTCGAGCGCCGAGGGCTACACCGCACCAGTCAATTAAACACTTCTTTCCCGCTTCAAGTATCTCTTCTGGGTATGTGCGTTCAAGGGCCGACCCGATGAATTTACTCAATTCAATAGAATTATGTGCCTCTACATATTTCATAATATATCTAATGTCTCAGTCACTTTTTAGACAGTAATCACTCATATCAGCTACACGAAGAATCGAAACTCTAAAATGTATCAATAATATTAATAATACCGATCAATTTTATGCTCGATAATTAGTTCTGGGGCCTAATTCATCATTGCATGATTTCAAACGAGTCATATTAGTCAGAGACGCCACTTATGTTAATCATTGTTTTTCTAATCACTCGGGAGGGCTGCCCAATGGACTTTGGAACGTTTTTACTGCTTCAATCACCTACCGCTAAGACTCACGAGGAAATTTTTTCTCGTGGGACTGAATTAGCCAAGGCGGCAGATAAATTTGGGTTTGATAGTGTTTGGTGTGCGGAACATCACTTTTCAACGTATGGATATCTTTCGCGCCCATTAATGTTCGCGAGCTACTTGGCAACCCAGACGGAGCGTATAAGGGTTGGATCCGCAGTGGTTGTTCTCCCCCTTCATCACCCTTTAATTGTGGCGGAAGAAATTGCGACGGCTGATTTGTTAAGCAAGGGTAGGCTGGATGTGGGACTCGGCCGTGGTTATCAGGTTTATGAATTCGATCGTTTAGGTGCAAGTTTAGACGAAAGTCGGGAGAAATTTGAAGAAGCAGTGGATATATTATTACTATCATTTGAAGGGGAACCGTTTAGTTATAACGGGAGGCATTATAATTTTGATGAGACCAGTGTTTTCCCCACACCCGTCCAAAAACCTCGACCGCCAATTTGGGTGGTAGGACAGAGTGAGGAATCAATAATATCCACCGCAAAACGAGGTTTTAACCTTGTTTCGGGAGGATTTGGGGTATCGCTTGAACGGTTAAGTGAATTTCGAAAGAGTTTCGATGAGATGTTAATTAACTCTGATGATAAAAAGAATATCAGAGTAAGTACCCAAAGGGCAGTATATGTAACGCATGATGAATCGGAACTCCCGAGTATTGTCGAGCAGGCCAGATGGAACATGCGCGTAACTCTAAGTTTGAGGCAGGGACTGGAAAGAGTTGAAAAAGGACGCGCACAGGCCGTTCCACTCGATGAGGAGCCTAGTAATGAAGATCTTTTAGACCGATATTTTGTTATGGGAACGCCAGCGACATGCATCAAGAAATTAAGAGAAATTAGGGAGGTAATGGGATTGGATCATTTTAACGCTAATTTTTGGTTTGGTGATCTGAAACATCAGCAGGTCCTGCGTTCGATGGAGTTATTTGCAGAAGAAGTTATGCCGGCATTTCAATGACGGAGTTGGTGGGCAACTTTGAAGCTAAAGAAATGAAGTAAAATAGGGGAGATTATGAAGATGAGGGTAGGATTTATTGGGCTCGGTACCATGGGTACTCATTTTGCCAGTAATCTTCAAAAGTCTGGGTTCGATTTAGTCGTGCATGATCTAAGTCGACAGGCAACTGAAGAGCATGTTCGGGCAGGAGCCATGTGGGTGGAGTCTCCAAAGGCTGTTGCAAAGCATAGCGACATAATTATGGCCTCGTTACCGGGACCGCCGGAAGTAGAGGCGGTTTTTCTGGATAACGACAAAGGTCTTATTGCGGCCGCGCGGGAAGATCACGTGATTTTTGATCTATCTACAAATTCACCAACGGTCATACGCGATATATATGCAAAGTTTGCGGAGCGAGGTGCCCATGTTTTGGATGCTCCCGTGAGCGGAGGTCCAAAAGGTGCAAAGTCCGGGAAGCTGGCTATCTGGGTGGGTGGAAACGAGAAGGTTTTTGAAAAGAACCGAACCTACCTAGATGCTATTGGAGATCAGGTTAAGTACATTGGAAAGATTGGCGCCGGAGCTATTGCTAAATTAGTTCATAACAGTGCGGGGTACGCCATTCAGTGCGCGATATCAGAAGTATTTACTGCTGGTGTTAAGGCGGGAGTGGAACCATTGGCTCTTTGGGAAGCTATACGTCAGGGAGCAAGGGGGAGAGTTAGAACTTTTGACAGCTTGGGTGATCATTTTTTGATAAATCATTATGATCCTCCAAATTTTGCGCTCCAGCTGGCGCATAAGGACATTTCCCTAGCTTGCGAGTTGGGCAGAGACATGGAGGTTCCCATGCGCTTAATCAACTTGACCCAGCAGGAAATGCGTGAGGCTCTTAATAGAGATTGGGGCCACCGCGATAGTAGATCTTTTCTGCTTTTGCAACAAGAGAGGGCCGGACTCCAAATTGAAGAAAAGCGGGAAGACGTAGCCGCCATATTGGCCTCGGGTTAAGTTATGCAAGGATTTACCCTATGACGATTAAGGTATGATGTAATGTATGAAAAAATAGTCTCCAATTGTAGTAACTGATAATAGTTAAACAACTAGTTCAATTCGAAAAAGATGGCAATATCATCAGTGTTGATACTTATTAATTATCTCAAAGATTGGATAGAGAATGACAGATAACATTCGAGTGGGCATAGTCGGAGCGACTGTTACGCCGGGTGGAAGTGGTTGGGGGGCCAATGCCCATGTGCCTGCTCTCAATGGATTACCTGGTTATGAATTGAAAGCTATTTGCACGGCGCACGAGGAGACCGCTAAAAACTCGGCTGAAAAATTTGGCGCTGAACTAGCTTTTTGGGATATTAAAGAAATGGTTGAGCATTCGGATGTCGACCTAATTTCTGTGGTAGTTCGGGTGCCGTGGCACAAAGAGCTGGTTGATATCGCACTAGAGGCCAGGAAGCTAGTGTGTTGCGAGTGGCCATTAGGGGCTAATTTATTGGAGGCCAGAGAAATGCTTGAAACGGCCGAAGTGGCAAATGTCCCCACCTTAGTAGGATTACAGGCCCAAAGCGACCCGCTTATCATGTACGCCCGTGATCTTGTGGCTAGCGATGAGATAGGTGAAATTGTTACTGTCAACTTGAGTGTTATGGTAAATGCCATTACGGAACGCGGCGATGGTAGAATTTGGCAAGGCATTCGAACGAATGGAGCCAACCCAATGACAATTCCAGGAGGGCACGCCGTTGATGCGTTGTGCTATATTCTGGGAGAGTTCTCGGAGGTCAGCGCACGAGTTACGACGCGCATAACAAATTGGAAGCACTCAGTGACGGGGGAAGACTTTCCCGTCGATGCGCCGGATACTGTTAGCGCGATTGGTGTATTAAGAAGTGGTGCCGAGGTTTCGTATCAGGTGGCAAGTGTACCGCATAATGCTAGTGGGACGCGCTTTGAGATATATGGGCAGAAGGGGACGTTAGTCCTAACCGCACAATCTGTTAATATAGGCCCTAGTAGGTTATTTTTAGCTAAAGGTAATGGGCCAATGAATGAGATAGAAGCGCCTAATCTTTATCGACTAGTTCCCGGCGATATAGCCTCCGGGCCGGGTATAAATGTTGGTCAGGCCTATGCTCGTTTTGCAAACCAATTGAAGTCTGGCAACACCGAGGTGCCTGATTTTAGGTTGGCAGTTGTTAGACATACGCTAATAGATGCTATGGAACGCTCTCATAAGGAGGGGAGGGTGATTAACCTGAAATAGGATGGGATAGGCCTATTTGTATAAATCAAGCCCCTGTCGACTTTTGGATCAGGTAGAGTTCGGAATTATCGTCAGTGTCGATCTTGCCCGTCACTGGATTAATTAAGACCTCCCCTTTTTCGCAGTCTGCCGCCTGCCCAATGCGGATGGTATCGCCTTTTCTGTTTGTTAATAGCGCTGTGGTTCCGCCTGAAGGGTGCCAAGGACCGTTCTTATCAAGGCGCTGTATCAGCTCTGAGATCAGCTGGCTAGAGATTCTAGGGTTAAATCGACGATCGACTAGTCCAGTCCTAGTGAAATAACCCCGGTCGGCATCGTCGAATGTATCCAAAATGATGGGCACCTGGTGTCCAATTGCAGAAAGAACAGCTTCTCCAAAACGAAGAGAATTGGAAATTTCATCATTGAAACGCTCCGCAGGACTTGCTTCCGTAGATTTGATATAGAGAAAACTACGGCAGCCGTTTTCTCTGGAAAAATTTGCAACCTGTGCTGCTGCATTCCAGGGTGAAATGCTGCGGGGAATAGAAAATTGCAGGCCACTAACCAAATCTTTGTGATTTTTGAGAAAGTCGGATAATTCTGTAAGTTCGGCAAGGCTGAAACCGTGACTTATCAAATGATTAAACCGTCCCCCAGAGAATTTTCCCGAGTCCTTTCTGTTAACCCGGGATAGTATGATACTAAGCCCCGTATCACGTTTAAGGTCGGCCAAAGTTCTGGTATAATTATCAATTTCATCCCAGCCTAGTACAAGTTCCAATTGCGATATTAAGTTGCCATATTCACTTAATAGTGCATTCTGTGGGTCATCTGGCATACCGTATCGATACACGTGAAAGTGATGGCCAAGATCAATCATCAGTCTCATTCGATGCCGAGTTTTTGGATCCTCTAAATCTTGTATTGGAACCCTTAACCCGCGTAGTCCCATTTCCCATAGTGCCATAATCGGGTAATCATTACGGGCTATTTTGCGACGAAATTCGTCGACTGCTCCCGAAGGAGCAACTGTTATCTCTTCTGTCCAGGCGTGACGCATATCTACATATAGATCGGTGAGTGCCGTCGTCTTGACATGGGGGCGCTGGACCACTGGTGGAGCATGTCCGGTGTTTTCAGCAAGACAGCCGGCGTAACTGCGATGGTAGTGGGTTACGTGGCCCGTTTCGTATATTTTTAGAGTTATGTGACCGAGTTTTGCAATATCATTGCGGCCTTGTTGACTACCGCCATCTATTCGGTACATCTCGGAATAATCGTGTCGCACGAAACACGTTGAGGGAACGATGTAATATTCTGTGTCATGAATGACATCGTACCAAAAATTATGAACATGTGCTGCAAACAGTGCTTCGGGTTGATAACGTTGGATTAATTTTAATAACCAGCTTCGTCCAGGTTCATCTATATTATCGTAGCTCTCTGGTTCCCAGCGATTGGATACATAGACTGGATAATGACTAAATATAAATACTCTTTGATTTTTATGCTGCTCCAGATCGTTTTCTAACCATGATGCTTGCTCAGCCTCTGCTGCTTGTCCCGAGTTAATCAATGGGGAATTTATAATAATAAAATGACATTTTTCGTGGGAAAAAGAAAAATAATCATTTCCAAATTGATTTCGGTAGAGTTCAATTTGTTCATCATTTATCATACCGGCCGGCATCCAGGTCACAGGCTTATCCCCAATGTCATGATTTCCGGGCATTAAATATAGTGGCATACTCAGAGAGGACGAGATTTCATGGAATCTTTCGGTTGCTGGAATGTAGCTGGTTAATTCGGGAACAGGATTAACCATGTCGCCTAAATGAATACAGAAGGCGGAACCGCTCTGATTTATTTGATCAAAAATATATCGGGCTCGTGGGTTTGCTTCAGCGTTGGCAGGATACGGAGAGGTGGAAAAGTCCTCTGCTTCATTAACATGGGTGTCTGAAATAAGAGAAACCTGAAATAGTAAATCACCAGTTGGTCTGCGTTTCATTTCTCGTGTCCTGAATAGTTGATGGTAGGATTCTATTTTAGGCGGCGGGCATATCTAACTTCTAGTAAAAGATTAAACCTAAGGAGGTCATTTATATTTAACAGCTAGATGGGGTGCTGGGGTTCTACTTATTATCCTATCTATTTACTAATATAAAATTATTTATCTAGCACTAGTCTGCTCAACAGCCGATTACACTAGAAACTTTTATACTAGTCCCATAAAATGCAAATTATTGCAGTCAAATATTTTTGTGGAAGGAATTAAAAATGAGTAAGATCACTGGCGCGCACCTGATAGCCCGTAGTCTTAAACAGCAGGGGATAGACCATTTGTTTGGGGTTGTAGGTTTCCCAGTGGGTCCAATAGCTGAAGCGGCGCAGAAAGAGGGTCTTAAATACGTAGGTATGCGGAATGAACAAGCCGCTTCGTATGCGGCGCAAGCATATGGTTACATGACTGGGCGTCCCGGTGCTTGCATAGTCGTTACCGGACCGGGTGTCGTCCATGGCCTTGCAGGGCTAGCCAATGCGCAGCAAAATTGTTGGCCGATGATTTTAATTGGCGGTGCTTCCGAAACATATAGAGGCGGAATGGGAGCGTTTCAAGAAGAGAGGCAGGTCCTTATCGCCACTCCCTTCTGTAAGTTTGCACACGGTGTCGAAAGTGTTCGCAGGATCCCTTATTATGTAGAAATGGCAACCCGGCATTCAATATATGGCCGCCCAGGGGCATGCTACATAGATATGCCGGACGATATCATCCAGGGCGAGTGTGATCTTGACGATATTGTTCAGGTTGATCGTGTTCCAGAGCCTCCCCGTACGATTGCGCCTTCCGAGAATATAGACGCCGCATTGGATGTACTTGAAGGAGCAGAACGTCCGCTGGTGCTTGTCGGAAAAGGAATGGCTTGGGCGCAAGCAGAGGACGAGGTCAGGGAGTTTATTGATCGTACGCAGCTTCCTTTTGTAAGATCACCTATGGGTAAGGGTGTGGTCCCAGATGACCATCCGCTCGCCGCTTCTGCAGCAAGAACACTGGCTCTACAACAGGCTGATGTTATTTTTCTTATGGGAGCCAGATTTAATTGGATCTTTCACTTTGGATTACCCCCAAGGTTCGCCCCCGATGTCAAGGTTATCCAACTTGATATATCTCCGGAAGAGATTGGACATAACAAACCTGCCGAAGTGGCCTTGGTGGGGGACGGAAAGTCAATCATGGGGCAAATGAATAAAGCCTTGGACGGACGGCAGTGGTTTTATCCTAAGGATACTCCGTGGCGGACTGCCCTGAATGAAAAAATCTCATCAAATGTTTCAACAGTAAAGGCTCAGGTCGATGATGACACTGCCCCGGCTGGTTACTATCGGGCGCTGCGCGATGTTGCTGCCTGGATGCCAGAAAACGCAATTTTAAGCGCGGAGGGAGCAGGTACTATGGATATTGGACTCACTCAGTTACCGATATCTAATGCTCGGGCCTGCCTAAATGCGGGCACTTACGGCACGATGGGTGTGGGGCTCGGACATGCAATAGCCGCGTGCGTTGTGCATCCCGATAAGCCAGTTATTCATCTCTCGGGGGACTCGGCAATAGGGTTCTCTGGTATGGAGATGGAGACGTTAGCTCGGTATAATCTTCCAGCAAAAATAGTTGTACTGAATAATGGTGGGATTGGTCCTGGGATGCCCGAAATTCCTGATGACCCAATGATGAAAATGAAGCCAAATGCGTTAATTTATGGAGCGCGGTATGATAAGATGATGGAAGATTTCGGTGGTAAAGGATTTTTTGTGGAGGATCCAAAGGATATTCCGGCGGCGCTTGATGCGGCTATGGCCTTTGACGGACCTGCGCTCGTAAATATTGTAATTTCACAAAGTTCGTCTCGTAAACCTCAACAGTTTGCCTGGCATTCGTAGATTAATATTTAATTGCACCTAAAAATGGGGGTTCAATACTGAACCTCCATTTTATAAGATATATTTAAAAGCTAGGTTTGGTGGAGAATGGTGTAAGTTGCAGTTCATGCGTCCAGCATGAGGGATCCTGGGTATGCAGATAGTAAAAAGCCTCTGCTATCTTTGCCGGATTCATTATTGAATCAGGGTTCATTTTGGCTCTTGGTAGTTCTCTCGTTCCGGGAGAGTCGATGAGGCCATCGATAATTACATTTGCAACGTGTACTCCATGCTCCGAATATTCCTCGGTAAGAACCTGGGAAAGCGCACGCATCATTACTCTCGGGTAGTAGAGTGACTCGCCCGTTTTTCGTTTAGTTCCACGAAGAGACTTAGCATTGTTCGAAAAAAAGAAGGATCCACTACCCTTTTTTCGCATAGCTGGTAAAACTTCTTTTGCAACCAGAAACGGTCCCCGGCTTGCAATATGTTGCGCGGCATCAAACATTTCGACGTCGATGTATTCGAGCAATTCTTTTTCTTGGGGAAGATCCCGGCCTTCTAGATACCCCGCATTATAGACTAAAACTTCAGGATCGCCAGCAGTCCCACGGATTGTTGAAAAAGCCGCCGCGATTGAGTCCTTTGAAGCAAGGTCTAGCTCTATTATTAAGCAGGAATCTCCCTTCTGATTAATAGTTTTTTCCAATTCGGAAGCATTTGATCTTGTACGAGTTGTAAGCACTGTAAAGAATTTTTCCTGTGCAAATTTTTGTGCGATGGCGCCCCCGACTCCCCAACGCACTTCGATGGGTATCCTGCTGTCGTCCAGTACCCGACCATGTGCTAACTTGGTATTTCGGCCGTCTGATTGCCATTTGGAAGTTGCGCCTACAACGACGGCTACAGGCAAATCTTTTGTATTCAATTTACTCATAGATAAATGTCCTTATTTAATCCAAAATCGTTCGATCCCAATTCCACCACTTGCAGACTGCTTCGCCCATTACTAACCTCTGATCTGCGGAATTAAGCCATTGCGCGGATTCCGTAAACATATTTATGCATTGTTCCCAGGAACATGGCATTTTTGTTATATCCGTACCCCAAAACATTCGGTGCGGGCCAAAGGCGTCGTAAATTTGTTTCAGGTATATATGCATTTTCGGATATGGATAGGATTCGCTTGAGTATCCAGGCGCCCCAGTAGCTTTAACAGAGACATTAGGAAATTTTGCTAATTTTAATAGTTCGGGGATGTGTTGCATCGCAGCAGCATCCTTAAGCTGGGTCGTTCCGCCACGTCCACCCAGATGATCAATAGTTAATCTCAGTCCTGGATGGCGTTCAGCAACTTTTCCCAAGGTTTGTAGGGAATCTGTCGCAAGCATAGAAATTGGTACCTCGGCCAATTCGGCAGCCAGCCACAGCCAATCCAAGTTACCATCCTCAATCCACTGTCGTTCGGGGTTGTTCAGAAATGTATATCGTAATCCAAGCATACCGTTTTGTTTCCAATTGGATATATGACTATCGAATTCATCCTGCTCGAGTGGTAATGATCCCATTATAGCAAATCGGTTGGGGAAAGTTCTAACTGCCTCAAAGGCTAACTTAGTAGAACCGGGATCCCAACTGGGGGGATGAATTACCGCCGCATCAACACCTGATTCATCCATCAGTTTAATAGCTTCCGCGGCGGTGAATGAAGTCACTTGGATATGCGATTTATTACTTGGTAATCCAGTCCCCCACAGATGGATTTGGGCATCAACGATTTGCATAGAGGTTTCCTTTTATATTGTTGAAATCATAACGTTTTATTGTATTGACAGAAATACTATTATTTTTATAGCCGGAACTCATTCTTTTTTCCAAGAGGCGACGGCTTGAGATTTACACACATTATGATGCTAGTCGGATCTTGGGAAAATTGAGTGCCTTTAAAAAGTTTTATTGGGCGGCCAATGTTTTTTTTAATAGAATTTCAATATCGACTATCGAAATCGATGTCCTTCTGTTTTAACAGAGGATTAACATATCGCCGATAACAGAATGTACCTGTTTGTTTGTGGAACTTTGAGAAAATATACTTAATTCGTCTTCCTGTTTCGAAAAAAAATTATTTTCCAAAATGGATTTATTGTAAACTTTTTCAACTAATAGTGATCCAATTTCTAATTATCACACATCTACGTATAAACCTTTAGAAAAATCCGTTAATATAGCAAAGTGAAATGAATTAGAATTTAAGGATAATAACAATAGATTCAAATCATTGTACAAGAAATGGGGCGACGCTCAATATCGTGAGAATATCTATTTGAAGTAGTAGTTGTGCCAGCACTTCCAATAGTTTCGGCGTAGCTAATATTCTATCTTCCCTTAGTACAGGCGTCCTCGTGATTTCGACGCTTTTTTTTGATTATTTTTGTACATGAATGGACGCTCGGTGATAATTTTTATAGGAGGACAAAAGCGACATGAAAGTAGGAATGATTGGCTTGGGTGGTATGGGAAAACCTATCGCCGAATGTATAGCAAGAACGGGAGTTGATTTTACGGTTTGTGATCTGCGCCAAACTCAAGTTGATGATTTGGTTGCTCAAGGCGCTACGTCAGTGACATCTCCGGCGGAGGTGGCCGAAAATTCAAGTATAGTAATATCTTCTCTTCCCTCTAACGAGGCAAGCGAGGAGGTGGCTTTGGGAAGAAATGGCGTACTGGCGGGAGCCAAGCAAGGAGATATTTATATAGATACGAGTACAATCTCGCCATCGGTAATCAAAGGTATTGCGGTCGAAGGAGCGGCGAAAGGAATTGGTGTATTGGATGCCCCCGTCAGCGGGGCAGGTATACAGCGCCAAGAGGGAACATTAACGATTATGGTTGGTGGTGATCCAGCTACATTTGAAGAAGCTCGTCCGGTGCTGGAAATGTTTGGTAAAAACATTTTCCATGTTGGTCCGGTCGGTTCTGGGTCGATTGTAAAGATTATCAATAACCTTGTTATGGCGGCCAATTGTGCTGCCTCAATGGAAGGTTTGCTATTAGGAATCAAAGCTGGACTGGATGCGCAGGTGATTTATGATGTGTTATCGGTCAGTAGCGGCGCGAGTAATATTTTTGATAATGTATTTAAGCGTCTTCAAGATACGCCTGCGAAACCCAAGCATGGTGTCGGTGCATCGCAGCGCTTACATACCGTGAGCAAAGACGTTCGTTTAGCATCTCAATTGGCCCAATCTCTCGACTTTCCCATGATTATGGGAGGAGCTGCCGCCCAAGCGTGGTTGGCGGGGGATGCGAAAGGTCTTCAAGATCATGAGATGTGGGGCTTAATCCAGGTGTTTGAGGAATTGTGCGGTGTGGCTATGGATAGGCCTGTTTAGTGCTAACTGGCTCTTTTCCAGGAGGCCCTCAATTAAAAGTTGAAAATAGATGGCTTATTCTTCTTCTTCTATTCATAACGAGAATTAGTCTTGGCTTCCAGTTCCAGGCAATGGGTTCTGTATCGAGCGAAGTAGTTGGGGAATTGGGACTTAATTACGCCGAAGTTGGCAGTTTGATTGGGCTCTTTATGGTCCCAGGACTATTTTTAGCAGTACCTGCGGGATTAGCTGGAAATTTGATGTCTGATAAATTTATTATTGGTATCGGATTAGTGGCGTTAAGCTTGGGCGGAGGGTTGGCTGGTTTAGCCGAGACCTTTCAGTGCCTTTCCATTGCTCGTTTTATATGTGGTATTGGATTCGTCATCTCTTCCATTTTTTTTGCCAAAGTTACTGTTGATTGGTTTGATGGAAAAGAACTTGCAACGGCAATGAGTGTTTTAGTTATGTCTTGGCCTTTCGGCATTGCTATGGGGCAAGTTTCTCATGGCTGGCTGGCGGTGAATTTTGATTGGCGGGCCGCGTTTATTGTGGCGGCGATTTACTGTGCAATAAGTGCACTTTTAATAATAATGTTATATAAAGCACCGAGTGGCATAACACGCACCAAACCCAAATTTAAACTTAGATTAAGTCGTGATGAATTCTTGTTAACGGTCGTAGCTTCAATGGCGTGGGGTTTTTTTAATGCCGGTTATGTTGTTTATTTAAGTTTTTCACCGTTGGTGTTAATTTTTAACGGATATGACAGAATTGTAGCACTTGGTATCATTAGTATAGCGAGCTGGGTAATGATAGCTTCGGGGGCCTTGTGTGGAATTGCTAGTGATAAAACGGGTAAACCTGATGGTATATTATATGTTTGCTTGAGCGTCTGTGCTGCTGCTCTATTGCTACTTGTATTTTCTCAGATGAATATTTTAGCTGCGTTGTTATTCGGATTAATCGGAATGGCGCCAGCAGGAATTATTATGTCTTTGTCCGCAAAGGCTATGAAGCCAGAAAATCGCGCGATAGGTATGGGTGTTTTTTTTATGGGACAGGTTATCCTTCAAGGAGCTGCGCCTGCCATCGCTGGTTGGCTGTATGACGTGACCCTGGATCACACCCTTCCAATATTCTTTGCCGTAGCTTTATTCGTTGCAACTGGAATTTCCAATCTAGTATTTAGAGTGGCCCAAAGAAAGGTTCCCCTGTAGCAGTTGGTTAATGCAAATGAATTTGGGTTAAGTTATATCAGTTTTGTATCGAAAAATTAGGGAATGAGGTGCTCTTTCTGCATTTCTTTAAAGCATCTTTTTATAGACTCTTCAGTGTCAATACATCCATTAAAGCCGGCTTTTCGAATTTTAATAGTTGATACCAGAGAAGGCGGCACGGGTTTACCTTTTGGATGGAGTGCTCTATCTAAAAATTGCCAGGAACCGCCGATCAAAGCCCGCAATGTCAATTGTTTTAAGCTATACTTATCCACTATTTTCTTCCATTCATTTTCCATACTTGGCATGGTAGAGGATAAGAGCCTTGGTTCGGGGTGCCCCGGCACTACATTAAAATAGTCACAAATGACCGGCCACAAATGAGGCCATATGAGTACGTCTCCGTTGGTGATATTATAAGTTTCATTTTTTGACTTGGGTTCTGAAAAGGCCCACTCCAGTGCCTCAGCAAATAATTCTGCATCGGTTGCTTCGGTGACGACCGGATCCCCTCCCGGGTAGCAACAAAGAGTTCCTTGTTCACGACAGATAGTGGCGTAGGCTGCGACGGCAGCTACCAGGTTCATAGGGCTACCAGCAGCTGTCCCAAATACGACTTGAGGTCTCCATATTGTGTAGGACCATTTTTTATTATTCTGTAAATATTTAAGGTTATCCTCCTGAAGCCAATAGAAATTTTCGTGGTTATGACGAGGCCATTTTTCCTTCGCTGGTGCTGTCATTGGCTCTACATGTATTCCATAGGCTTTAGTACCCTGTAACATGCTAATGTGTTTTAAATAAGGTGACGAATTATCGAGAGTCTCAAGCAAGTTATTGAACATAAGACTATTTATAGCGATCTGGTCTTTGTGTCGCCAACCATCTAATAAATTATCCATTTCATATAATGCGGCGTAAACAACATGCGTTATTTCTGCGAAAATGGCCGCGTGTTTAGTTAGGGATCTTTTGTTCATCAAATCTGCTTTAAGATGTGTCACTTTTTTGAGCCTGAGTGGGCGGCGAGATAATCCGGTGCACCGCCAATCGGGCCGCTGCAGAAAATGCTTTAATACTGCATGCCCCAGTAGACCGGTGGCACCAACGACTAAGAGGTGCTTATTCATATATCGTCTCTATAAACGAGTGCGGAATTAAACGTTGGCAGAAAACTTTTTTTTTCGGTAAAGTGCCCCATTTCCAGATATTTTATCACACTATGATGGGCCCTTCACCGAATGTAATGCAAGATTATATAACGCTGAAAGACTTATGGCGTGTGCCGTGAAAGTGATATTGACGCTTATTACTGAAAATCTCAACCCTCTATTTTTCAGAGTTGATCTGGTTGCGTTTAT
>CAYFGZ010000094.1:0-13638 GCA_964342575.1 uncultured Nisaea sp.
ATCGGTGATGGCGGTTTTGTCATGACCATGAGTGAACTGGAAACTGCGGCCCGCGAGGATATCAAAGTAATAGTTGTTGTCATGAATGACTGCGCTTACGGTGCGGAATTGCACCTTTTGCGAACACATCAGCAGCCCGTCGAAAAATCATTATTTCCCGATATCGATTTTGCTCCGGTAGCAGCTGCTTTTGGTTTTGAGGCAGTAACTATTCGGTCTCTCCAAGATCTTGTTGCTGTCGAGCATCTATTACGGGACCCACAAGGTCCAGTATTCCTTGACTGTAAAATTAACGCGGACATCGCGGCCCCCTTTATGGGCGAGTTTGCAGCCTACGAACAACGCAACAAGTAGGTGTCAGAATAAGCTGCTTTTGCTATAAATTTTTGACAAATTTGTATAGAGAGTTTTGAAAAAAAATATTATTCGTTAAATTTAAAAGCCTTAAATCCTAATTTCTTAGCTGTTATTTTTGCAATTTCTACTGTTCATGTAACTATATTACAAAATAAAGACACATGGGTGCCTCATGAATAAGATTCTGTTTTGGGATAGGGGATATTTTTGGTATCAAGGCATTTAGAATACAACAGATTTTCGAACTTTACTAAAGTAAACAGAATCATTGAATGACCATAAAAAGTAAAGCTAATAGACTAATTTTAAACGTCAGTTTTTTTAATTTTTTCATCATAAGTAAAAGAAATTTCTTGTTAGAATGGTATTTGAATAATGGATCATAAAGTGGGGGTTATTCCATTCGATATAGAGGGTGATCGTATAGCGATAATGTTTGTTACGTCTCAAGGTAGAGGCAGATGGATTCTCCCTAAAGGTGACTTAAAGCCAGGCGAGAGCCACAAAAAGGGCTGCAAGCGAGAAGCTTTCGAGGAAGCAGGAATAGAGGGGTCTTTACTGCGCAAAGTACCTATGACAATGATAATAACTAAGAGTAATGCAGGCACTACTAGGGCTATTGCCGTTACATACTACCCTATGCTGGTGAATAAACAATTTGAAAGTTGGCCAGAAAGCTCAAAGCGACAAAGACACTGGGCAACTCTCGAAGACGCGCAAAAGGTTACTGACCGAGAGGACTTCTTAAAAGTTATTAAACAGTTTAATGACTTAAAACCTCTTATATTAAAGATTGCAAAACAAAAAAGAGAAAAGCAGAAAGGATAGCCGCCGCCGGCACTGTAATAACCCACGCTGCAGCAATCGAAATCACAAACCGCCTCCGCACCAATTTTCTTCCCAACCGAGCATTTACATTATTGAACGCTTCTTTTGCCGTGTGATTGAGTTTGTGACCAGGTTTTAAACGTCGTTTATCTGGATTTTCCAGCAATTCCCTGAGAAAACCAACACCAAAAATTGCTCCAATCGCTATATGGGTTGAACTTACTGGAAGTCCCATAGTAGTTGCAATTAAAACTGTCACGGCTGATGCAAGCGCTACACAATATGACCGTGGCGCATTGAGACGTGTGATCTTTTCGCCTACTGTATTAATTAATTTTGGACCGAACAATAATAACCCTAGCGCTAAGCCAGCTGCACCGATCAAAAGAACCCACATCGGAATTGCAACCTTTGCCTCAACTGTCGTATGGCTAAAAGTTGATACTATCGCGGCTAACGGGCCAATGGCATTCGCTACATCATTAGCCCCGTGAGCAAAGCTCAGCAGCGCTACACCGATGATAAGTGGCAGGTGAAAGAGTGAATTGATATCCCTTTTTTGATTGGTTATCGAGCTAGACAAGCGCGAGATATATGGGATTGAAATCAACCAGCAAACAAAAAAAGCTGCGCACGAATATATTATTATCTCGATTGTTGAAGGCTTCCATATTTTTTTTAGTCCCTTAAGGGCCATATACGCGGCGAAGGCTCCAGCCATCAGACCAATCAGCACAGGGACCCAACGATTTGCCGCTTTTTTGCGATCACTCTGGTTAAAAACTTGCACTTGAATGAACAGAAGAATTATAGCCGCTACTATTCCTCCAAATACTGGCGAGATCACCCAACTCGCCGCAATCTTTAACATTGTCACCCAATTGACCAGGCCAAAACCAGCAGCTCCGATACCGGCCCCCATTACCCCCCCTACGATAGAATGTGTAGTGGAGACAGGCGCATTCAGATAGGTAGCAAGGTTTACCCATAAAGCGGCAGCAAAGAGAGCACTAAGCATTAGATTCCGGAAATCTGCTACTGTGAGTCCATCCCCAGGCTGAATGATACCCTTCGCGACAGTTTTTACGACATCACCTCCCGCTAATATCGCTCCGGCACTCTCACAAACCGCAGCTATTAGCACCGCTGCCATCACAGTAAGAACTCGCCCGCCGACGGCTGGTCCCATATTATTTGCCACATCGTTAGCACCAATATTCAGCGCCATGTAGCCCCCGATAATTGCTGCTGCTACCAGCATTATCAAATTTTCATTCGCGACCTGGAGGCTTAGGCTGCCATATACCCCAACGATAACAAGGAAGATCATCGCCACGAAGAAAGGGAAAAGTTTAGCAAAAAACGACCGAACTTCGCCCCTCTGAGCACCAAGACGCCTTAGATCGTTTACATATCTATTGGGGCTCTGATGGGATGTTGGTGGCACAAATTTCTCCGCCGATGACAAATCATTTTATAGTTATAAAAAAGTTCATTTAACAGAAACAAATCCTAATCACAAGCTCAGTGTTACTTTAAAAACTAGCCACTTTTTTATTCGATATAACAATGACTTAAATAGAGTATTTGATCACTGCCAGTTTGCTATGATAGGTGACAAAATAACACACAGCTGTCGATTCCTTTGGCTTGCAGCTCATATTTTTCAAATGCGGGTAGACGTCCTAACTAATTTTACTCCTTGCACTTAACCTTTCTAATAAAAATTATTTAGGTATGACGTCGAACGCGAGCACTATGCGGTTCTCTTCTGATTCAAAAGGGATAGTGTAGTGCAATAGAGAAGCAGGAAAAAGGACCATATTCCCAGTAGTCACATTAATTACTGTTTTTGGATTTTTTTCCATTCCCCTGACAAATTTTTCGTCTTCTATGCAAACAACAAGATTACCGTTATTAGTCTTCAGTTTTCGAGGTACATTTATGTATATACTCCCACTGAGCCATCCAGAATCGTGCATATGGGGCTGCAATTCACCACCACTTTGCATGCTGATGAGCCAACCAGAAATATTATAGTCAGCAGGCCAATTCCGAAACAAGCCCTCCTCACTATCCTTGAAATGGACTCTATATTTATTAACCTCAGCAACGATAATTTCTAGAATTTTTTCTGTTAGGTTATTTTCTAAGTTAAATAAATTACCAAAAGTTTGTCGGCCGTTAGTCAAAAGGCTTTGCGATCTATACGGAACCATATTTCCATTCAAGATCGCTGACGCCGTATTCACAAAAATTTTTTCAAAATCATATTGATTATTTAAATCAGCTTTCCAGACGTATTTTAAGGGATCTTTACAAAATAGGTTTGGTTTTTCTATCCCATATCTCAGCGCTGACCGGCAGCTGAGTGAGCCGACTATCGGATTGACTTCACCTCGATTTATTAAATAATCTAATTGATTAAAAAAAAGTGATTGTTCATTAAGCATATACAAACATCTCAGTAGGTAGCTTTTACTTTTACCGAAATCACTTAACCTAAACTGTTCAGCAGCTTTTCTGAATTCACCCGACTCAAGTAGAAGCATTCCCAAATTGCTATGGGCTTCAGCAAAACCTAGTTTCACTGATATCGCTTGCCTCAATCTAGTTTCCGCCTCTTCTAGTCGACCCAGTTCTTGCAACGTTATACCCAAGTTATTATAGGCGTCAGCGTAGTCAGATTTCAGCGCTATAGCTTGCCTCAAGATTGCTTCAGCCTCTTCCAATCGACCTAACTGTTTAAGAGTGTTACCCAAGTTGTTGTGTGCTTCGGCAAAGTCAACTTTTAATGCTATAGCCTGTCGTCCTCTTACTTCCGCCTCTTCTAAGCGGCCCAGCTGTTTGAGAATGACGCCCAAGTTATTGTGGGCGTCAGCATCTTTAGGGGCTACTTCCACAGCTTTTTGGTTGGCACATAAAGCCTCAGATTTCCTACCTGTTTGCGCAAGTACCGCTCCCAAAACTTTCCAGCAAAATTCGTGTTTGGGAAATTTTTGAGTCATGGATAATGCTAACTCTTCGGCATCACCAAACCGTCCAGCTTGATAATACTCTAAGAGATTGTCGAGTTGCTGCTGAGACGGGTTAAGATTAATGTTATTATCCACCTTGGCGTCACTTACTAAACGTGTCTTCAGAGTGTTTAGCTTTTCTCCAGAGAATCCGGCCTTCTCGCAATCTCCAACAGCTCGCTCTGCAGCTTCAAACTGCTTTCCACCGACAAGAGCATCGATATAACTAAGCCAAAACTGTTCTACTTTTGGGTTTACTTCGAGAGCAGTCTTAAATAGCGGCAATGCTGCTTCAACCTGATTGGCAGATACTGCAAGCACACCCAAGTTATGGTTAGCATCTGGGTGCCTGGGTTGGGCCTTTATGATTGCGCGATATAAACGCTCAGCTTCTTGATGTTTACCGTCTTTGTGTGCAGCTATCCCTTTCTGCAATGCTTGGCTAATAGTAAACTCCATGAAATCCTCTTAACCACTCCTTCACAAATTATGTGCGCATCTATTTTGAGTTATAATTTCATGCTTATCGCGTCTTTTTAATTGATTTAAGCGTTGTATTTATTTTTAGGGACACAAATAGCACCTTTTTTCGAATCCTAAATAGTGGCAATGTTCGCTAGATGCCATCTCGTCTACGGGAAGCTCTCCCTTGTTCCCCTATTTCAACGTACCTTCTTAACCGTGAGAAGGATTTTGTGTTTAATCAATTGCTTAGATTTAATGAGAAAGATTGCCATAACCAATCAAATTATAGAAACAAAACACGAGGCCAGATAATCGCCTAATCCACGTTATTCTTCCAACGCTTTCAACACTTTGGGCGGCGACATCGGCAGTTCGTAAAGGCGTTTTCCACTGGCGCCTGCAATCGCGTTAGCAATAGCAGCAAGAGGCGGTACTAGTGGAATTTCGCCAACGCCCTTTACCCCGTAGGGATGATCTGGATTAGGAACTTCCACCATCACTGCGTCAATCGCTGGCAGATCCGAGGCGACCGGCATTCGATAGTCGAGAAAGCCTGCATTATCCAGGCGACCGTTTTTGTCATAGATGTACTCTTCGTTCAGGGCCCAGCCAATACCCTGGGCGACACCCCCTTGGATTTGGCCTTCGACATAGGCCGGATGGATCGCCCGTCCAACATCCTGACTAGCGGTGTAGCGTAGGATTTTGACACATCCAGTTTCCGAGTCGACTTCAACATCGACCATATGGGCGCCCACTACGCCCATGTGACCAGTCGTATTCTTCGACACGGCCGCCATGATTGGCCCACCGGTCGCTTCCGCTTTCATCGCCAATTCCGGCAGAGTGAGTGGGTCAAATTCACCAGCATTGGCACCGGCCGGATGCGCAGCGCCATCACTCCATTCGACAGCTTCCACATCAATACCCCAAATTCCCGCCGCGCGGCCCTTCAAAACGTCAATGACCTGGTTGGTGGCCTCGGTGACCACAATGCCGGAAGCGAACGTCACCCGGCTACCACCCGTTACGGCACTGATCCCAACATTGTTGGTGTCACCAATCTGCGCTTTAACCTTGCGATAGTCTATGCCGAGTTTCTCGGCCACGATGTTGACCGTCGAGGCGCGGCTACCTCCAATATCAGGATGCCCGGTTATCACCAAAGCGGTACCATCCTCATTGATATGCAACTGAGCACTCGACTCACCACCAGCGTTACCCCAATAGCCGATGGCGATGCCACGGCCTTGATTTGGCCCAAGCTTGATCTGTGCATTGGGATGATTACGGACAGAATCTATGCATTCCTGGATACCGGCTTCACCAATCTTTGCCCCGTAAATAGTCGGTTTGTCAGCCGATAGAGCATTGCGTAGACGCAGTTCCCACGGATCAATGGCGAGTTTTTCAGCGATCTCGTCCAAAATCGCTTCAAATACATAATTGCCTTGCGGCGCGCCAGGCGCCCTATACGCTGTAACGTTTGGACGGTTAGAAACGATGTCTAATCCTTTCACGTAGGCATGCGGAATGTCGTAGCAAGAGAACGAAAAATGACATGCGCGGCCTACTGGCGATCCCGGATAACAGCCAGCTTGGAAATTATAGGCACCTTCGACCGCTGTCAGCTTGCCATCCTTACTAACACCGACTTTAAGCTTCGCAGACATGCCGGGCGCCGGCCCCGTGCTGTGAAAGACCTCCTCCCGGCTGTTTTGCATTTTCACTGGCCGGCCACATTTTTTGGATAGCACCATCGCCAGTGGCTCGAGGTAGATAATGGTCTTCCCGCCAAAACCTCCACCGATTTCGGCCGGGATAGCCTTGATATCCCCAGTAGCCATGCCGGTGATGGTGGCGGTAAGGCCACGAACCATGAACTGCCCTTGGCTACTGCTCCAGATGGTGGACTGTGAACCGGGCTTGTAGCTGACGATACAGGACTGCGGCTCGATATAGCCTTGATGCACGGCGGCAGATTTGAACTCGCGCTCTATCACTAGATCAGCCTCGGCGAAACCTTTTTCAACGTCACCCGTTTTGACCGTCATGATATTAGAAATATTGGTGGGGCCGTCTATCCCATCAGTTTTCAGCCAGTCGTGCAAAATCGGGGCATCCGTCGCTACCGCGTCGTCTACGTCAATAACATGTGGTAGAACTTCGTAGTCGACCTCGATTAGCTCTAGCGCCGCCGCAGCAATGCTTTGAGAAGTCGCCGCGACTGCCGCCACGGGATGACCAGTGTAAAGAATTTTTTCCCGTGCCATGCAACCGCGAGAAATCCAGCGAATATCGTTTGGGCCCGTTGGTAAAGGAATATCCAAAGGTAGCAAAGGCAAGTCGTCGCCAGTCATCACTGCCAGCACGCCTTTCAATTCTTCCGCTTTGGAGGTATCGATCTTCTTGATCAGCCCATGGGCGTGCGGACTCCGCAGCACTTTGCCCCAGACCATGCCAGGCATGGCGAAATCGGCCGCATACTGTGCCGAGCCGGTGACTTTATCTACTCCGTCTGGCCTTATAGTGCGCTGGCCAATCCATTTATTTTCGGGCGATATATCGTTCATTTTTGTCGTTCCTTGTCCCTAATGGTCGCTAATACGGTGCCTATAGCTAACAATTACCCGCTCAAAATACCTATAAGGTTTTATTAACGACAATCGGAAGATAAGTCTAGTTTGGGAATCAGTTCAAGGTGTTATATCAATCAATTATTACATATAGCGAATCAAATCGACGTGGGGATTAGTTTTTAAATATGAGAAAGTGAGCCCTTTGAGAAACAACACTTTTTGGGTGATTGATATCGATTTTGTATATTTTTATAACTAACAAGTTGCAGACTATTTAAGCGTGTCTCTTTTTACCCACGTACTAATTAGCCTCGTTCACTATCAACCGATAACCATTATGTTTAAAGGCTTCGAAAAAATAGTTGCACCTCCTTCGACAGAGCGTCAGGTTCCTCTAAGGCCGAGAAATGGCCACCCCTGGACATACTAGTCCAACGGCGAATATCCGTATAGACTGTTTCAGCTATAGACCGTGGTGGACGACGCACTTCCTTGGGAAAAAGCGCATGTCCCATAGGGATGTCGACGGTCATGCCGTCCGGTATTGGCCAAGGACCGTGGAGTCTTTCGTAATAGGGCCAAAAAGAGGCGTTTATGGTGCAAGTAAACCAATAGAGTGAAATGTTAGCGAGCATTAGGTCGCGGTCAATTCTCGTCTCAAAGTCGCCACCGCGATCGGTTGAGCCCTCAAATTTCTCTACAATCCAGGCAGCGAGTCCAGCGGGAGAATCATTCAACCCGTAGGCGAGTGTCTGCGGTTTTGTGCCCTGGATGGCGATGTAACCTCCATTCTCCTTGACCCATTCTGCCACATCTTCGCTATACTGGCGTTCCTCCAAGGTCGGGTTCTCTATCAGATTCTGGTCATAGCGCACTGAAATGAGAGTAATATGGATGCCGATCAATTTCTCTGGGTGCCTGATACCGAGTGAGGAGCAGATGAATGAACCCCAGTCTCCACCATGCGCCGCAAAAGTCTGATAGCCAAGCACTTCCGTCATAAGCTTCGCCATTACATCCGCTATGTCCGGAATACCAAACCGTTTTTGCCCCGGGCTAAAGGAAAGGCCAAATCCTGGCAGGGATGGAACAATGAGTGTGAAGGCATCCATGGGATTGCCGCCGAAACTTGCCGGATCGTTCAAACGGGGAACCAATTCTAGCATTTCGAAAACCGATCCGGGCCAGCCGTGCAGGACCAGGAGCGGCTTCGGGTTCGCGCCTTTTCCAGGCACAAGTAGGTAATGCAGGTCTACCCCATCAATCGTAACCTTGTATTGTGGAAACGAATTCAATCGCTCTTCTTGAACCCGCCAGTCGAAGCATGTTCTCCAATATTCGGTCAACTCCCGCATGTAGTCGAGATTGCTGCCAAGCCCCCAGGACGCGCCCGAAACTGCGTCTGGAAAACGTGTCCGTTCCAGACGTCGGCGAAGATCATCAATATCTGAATCAGGAATACGCAACTGAAAAAGTTTTTCAATCAACGTGTGGTCCCTTCTTTAAGAATATCTTCGTTAGTATAATTAATAGTTTTGATTATATTTCGACTCAATAAAAACACTCCAAAAGAATGGATTATATTAATAAGCTAACTACGACTAATATTTCATGCGCGACTAATGTTTAGGTCGAATCTACACTGCCCGCTCCTCTACCGTGTCCGTCCTAATACTTTTCAATAGCTTGCACAATGGATGAGCTGATTATAACGTAGTTACTATGGGCCAAGTTGGAGCTGGCCTTGCTGCAAGCGTAAAAGCTAAAATAATTAATGCCCCGAAAAGGACTGAATACGTGAAGCTCGGATTATTATTGCCAAATCAAGGCGTCGTATTTGGAGCAACGACAGTGCCCGAACTTCTTGAGCTCGCCGAACAGGCCGAAGCCTCCAGCGTATTTGAAAGTCTATGGGTTGGGGATAATCTACTCGCTAAGCCCCGATTAGAGTCTATTACGCTCCTATCCGCACTCGCGGCGCGCACTAAAATTTGTCGCCTTGGCACTGCTTGTATGGCAAGTTTTCCCCTGCGCCATCCCGTAATCCTTGCCGCACAATGGGGTGCGCTTGATGTCTTATCAGACGGTCGAACGGTGCTTACAGCCTGCATCGGCGGTGGACCCACAAGGGGAAATATTGCGGGTGATTTTGAATCTGAGTACGGCGCAATGCAAATTAATCCAGCCGAACGCGTTGCTCGGATGGAAGAGGGAATAAAAGTTTTACGCACCTTGTGGACGGAAGATCCAGCAACCTTTAAAGGACATTTTTTTAATTTTAATGATGTTGCAGTTCGCCCGCAGCCGATACGGAAGCCGTGCCCACCAATTTGGATAGCCAATAACCCGTGGGTATTCGGCACGAAGAAGTCAGGGACAATTAATCGACAGGTTGATCGGGTAGCGAGCCTTGCAGATGGCTGGATGACTGTTGGGGCTACACCAGAGCAGTTCAATACCGCATGGCAGGAAATTTGCGACGCTGCAAAAAGTCGTGGTCGAGATTTCAACCAGTTGGAAAACGCAATCTACTTTAATCTCAACCTAAACGATGATGAGCCGGCTGCTTATCGAGAGAGTAAACAATTCCTCGATGAGTACTACAGTTCAGATTGGCCGGAATGGAAAGTGAATGTCTGGACTGCCTGCGGCGCCCCAGAACAATGCGCCGAGCGGATGCGCGCATTTAAATCAGTAGGAGCCCAGACGATGATTATTCGGTTTACATCCTATGATCAAAAACCGCAACTTAAACGTTTTCTAGAAGAGGTAGCGCCATTATTATGATTTTCAGCATTTGAAAATGTTTGAAGTGATTCTGAAATATAATTAATTACCAAGACCTAATCCCCATATCGGTTTAAAGCGATTTAGCTTACCGGGAATTTTTGCAGCTATAGTGGGATTTCGCCTTCCAGCATGACGCGGTGCAAGACGCGTAATTCCGTTAGGTCATAGTCTGGGTTAGCCCGGTGCATGGTGCAGCGATTGTCCCAAATCACCAAGTCGCCATCCCGCCACCGGTGTCGATACTGAAAACGCGGCTGAAAGGCGTGTTCGTAGAGTTCATCCAACAACACGTCGCTTTCTTGTTCGCCCCAGCCAAGAATTCGATCTATGCGGTTGGGGTTGATGTAAAGCGACCGTCGGCCACTGAGGGGGTGAGTACGGATTAACGGATGATGGACATCGGGTGTCTCCTCTACCTCAATCTCAGAACGTGTGGCAACCCAGGATTTGTTACGACGACTAAGGTACTTGTGCACGGCTCGCAAACCTTCAATCCGTCGACGCAGTTCAGGCGGTAAAGCGCGCAATACAGCAAAACAATTAATGAATTCCGTGTCACCGCCTGTCTCTGGCAAGGTAACCGCTTGGAGCAAGGTTAATGTCGCCGGTTCAGCAAGGTATGAACCGTCGGTATGCCAATGCTTTGCCTGAACAAGGGGCTTGCCATCGAGGGCCGGCGGACGGTTAGATACCACTGAGACCTCTGGTGCCCCCACGAGGCGGTCACTCCGCAAAACAAAGGTCTCAAGTGGACCGAAAGCACGCCCCACCGCCACCAGTTGCTGGGGAGATAGATGCTGACCAGGAATACACAGGACTAGGTGGTCTGTTACAGCTTGGCACAACTTTTCAGCCGTCTCCACGTCAATTGGCCGCGCGAGGTCCAAGCCGGTTACCGCTACCGCCATAGTCTCCCCAAGGGGTTCGAACTCAACTGCCATCCGCTCGCCTCAATGTGTTTCTGCAGTTATATTATAATTCTATTATCCACGTTCTTAAATACCACGATGTGCTTGTTAGTATCTTCATTATCCACACAGTCTTATCAGCACTTACTGACCTGTCTTTGTGGCAGTATCATCTCTGTTTTATGTCTTTTCAAATTCATCATTCGATTAATGGCATCCCTTACCCAAGGCTTTTAGTCGCCAGTAATTGTATGGAAGGGGAGTGACGAAGCCGGCAATCAACATGAGTGGAATCACCCACCAAGTTAGAACCGCTCCGCCTGTAAATAAGAAGTCCGTCGCATTCATGGCGGTTTCCATTGCGATCATTGAAATCAGCGACATTCCAATTGCTGTACGAAAGGCACTCCTTAGACCTAACTGCCTGCTAAGAATGATAGTTTCCAAAACGATAGACGTAATCAAGCCATTCACGATTGCCAAGCCCATTATTGCTGTGACTGGCCAATTAAATCCCATAAACTGAAAGTAAGCGATTGTACCAAAATCACCTATAGCGCACCCAAAGAGGCACCATAAAGTATTTTTAGAAGCGACCAACCATGTTTTGCTGCAAGTCCAGCTTACGTGAGTTTGAGTAACAATTGACTCCATCTTGAATTCCTCCGACTATCAAAATAAACTCTCCAGTGACAGGAGGGTCAAGAGGGGAATTACGAAAATGAACATAGGAAAAGCAGCCAAATTAGCGGACCTAACAGTCAAGACTGTGCGCTATTATGCTGATATTGAGGTTGTTAGGCCTAAAAAGGATTACCATACTGGCTATCGTAAATTTTCGAGTGATGATGTAGCAAAGCTCCAATTTATTGGAAAAGCTCGCAAGTTCGGTTTTAGTGTAGAAGAGTGCAGAGAACTGCTTGCACTTTACGAAGACACAAATAGACCAAGCAGAGAAGTGAAGAACCTCACGCTAGAGAAAGTAGCAGAGATTGATAAAAAATTAGATGAACTTAATGGCCTACGTAATCAGTTAGCGAATCTCGCCTTAGCATGCCATGGTGATGATCGGCCAGAATGCCCGATCTTGGACACTTTCTCCGCTACGACAAGTTAAAAACAAACGTAGTCAGTTATCCTAAAACCAGACACGACGGCACGGCATGAACTTAAGTCTGCTTTTTTTATCCAAATAGATAACACCTGCTGCCGTAGTTTTCTGTACGACACTAATATCAAAAATATTTAACAACGCTTGAGATCACTGCTAAAAATATTGGTATATAGGTATTTGAGTAAAAAGTGGCGATAAAATAGCCGTATTGTGCAAAGCCTAGGAGATAAGGATGAGTGGGATTACAAATGAAAATTTAACCCAGTTCAATAACCAAGGATATTTTCTAGCTCAAGGATTGTTGGACCCAGAACTCGACCTCGGACCGATTAAAACGGAGTATGAACAAGTATTGGACAAGGCGGTTTTTGACCTTAAAGCACGCGATATAATTCAGGATATTTATACCGATTTACCTTTTGGGAAACGAATTTCTCAAGTGCTTGAAGACAGTGATGGGGAATTAAATAAGTATTTGGATATAACTCTTCCTCAAAAGGGCATTAACCCTAAGACACCCATGCATTGTGGACCGGCTATTTTCAACCTTATGCGCAATTCCAAACTATTGGATGCTGTAGAGCAATTTATTGGCCCAGAAATATATTCTAACCCCACGCAACATGTTCGAATTAAGCCCCCAGCCAACTATTTAGCACGGACATCACGCATCTTGAGTGAGATAGATACAACGGTATGGCACCAAGACGCTGGCACCGGAACTTCCGATGCCGATGAGACCAATACTTTAACTGTTTGGATTTCAGTTACCCGAGCATCTATAGAAAATGGTTGTTTAATGGTTGCTCCCAAAAGTCATCACAATGGGTTAGTTCTCCATTGTCATGACAAAAGAGCTAATTATAGTCGTCAATCAATTCCTGAAAAATTGATTGGACCAGTAAGAGTGCCTATTGAAACCGAACCAGGCGATGTACTTTTTCTCTCGAAGTATACAATGCACTCTTCGTTACCAAATATGAGTGAAAACATTCGCTGGAGCCTAGATCTACGGTATAACCCAATAGGACAACCCACGGGGCGTGCGTGGTTTCCGGGTTTTATTGCTAGAAGCCAAAGTGAACCAGAATCAGAAATGCAAGATCCATACGCATGGAAAATGTTATGGCAAAAGGCACGGGAACAGCTTTCGCTTAGCCCACCAAGTTCCTTTCAACGTTGGTCAGAGGATGACCCCAATTGTGCTTAAAGTGAAACTTTTTCTACAACTAATTGTAGAAATACACCGAATGAATTTCTGCCCAGTAATACCGACGTTTAACCGTGGTCACTGTCTTCCTTGCTCTTAGTCTATTTCGGCTCAGACTAGTCCTGTCAGAAAAATAATTATCGCAGATGACGGGTCGATTGATCAAACATACGAGCTTCTAATAAAAAGTAAATTAATCGAAGTATCAGGACCTGAAAACTAAAACGGCCGATCCCCCTGCAACATCACCCGATAAAGGTACCGGCACTGTGTTTCGTGATCATAGTCTCCGTTTGCCTTGTGCAAAAGACAGCGATTATCCCACATGACGAGATCGCCGGGCCTCCATTTATGACGATATTCGAACTGT
>CAYFGZ010000095.1:0-13499 GCA_964342575.1 uncultured Nisaea sp.
CTCTGCTAATACATCAAATATAAAATTCTGTAAAAAAAATATCAAAAAGATTTCGATTAAAATGGGAACGGGTGTAGATTACTGTGGCTTTTTTCTGCCCGTGTAATTCAAAAATAATTAGGGAGATGTAAAATGGGGAAATGGGAATTTTCGATTAATAAAGCCTCCGAGGCCGAATGGACGGAGGGTTTGAGAGAAATATTTGAGTACAGGGATTTGGGAATTAAAGATGCTACCAAGGGTGATTACATAGCGCACATAGTAAAAGCCAATGGCAAAGAAATGAAAGATGATGTGCAGCATTGGCATGTCCACGATTGCACTTTTCAGTTTGTTTTAGTGCTAAATGGCTGGGCTGAATTCGAGTATGAGGGTGAAGGAGTTCGCCGTATAGAAAAAGGCGATTGCCTAAACCAGAGGCCAGGCATTAAACATCGCGAAATCGCGTGTTCAAAAGATTTTGAGGTGCTCGAAATAGTTGCTCCAGCCAATTTTGAGACTAGGATAGTGGAAGCTCCTGACTCGGCTCAGGCCGCAGAGTAAAAAGCAGCGCAACAGACAAAAGGGCCATCGTTAACGGTGGCTCTAGTCTTGTTTGTTTGATGGTGTTTTTCCCGAAAGATAATCGGTCCATCCGATTGATTGCAGAAGTTCGGCCGGTTGAAAATTTGTTTTATAGGACATTTTTGACGACTCTTCTATCCAATACCCTAGATAAACGTAATTTATCCCACTTGTCTTCGCACTTTGAATGAGATCTAGAACCATATAATTTCCCATGCTGCGCTTGGGAAAGCGAGGGTCAAAAAAACTATATACGGCGGAATAACCATCGCGTTGACGATCGACTAAAATAGCCCCAATTAAGGATTCCGAGACTGGGTTTCTGTATTCGATTAGATGTGTCTCGATGGGAGAATTTTCTATCATACCGCGAAAATCAACGTAGTCCATTAAGGCCATCTCGCCGCCGCTGTGTCGTGACAACTGATAATATTTGAATAAACGAAATTGTTCTTCTGTTACCCTAGCTTTGGCCCAACTTTTTGTTAGGTCGCGATTTCTATTTCGAATTCGACGAAACCGCTTAGTCCATTGGAAATCCTCCACACGGATTCTAATAGCTTTGCATGCGTCACAGCCGGGACATGCAGGCCGATAACTTATGTGTTGGCTGCGACGAAATCCACCTTCAGCCAAAATATCATGGCTATTTTGTCCCCGCAGACTTGAGATATCCGTAGCGAGACGTCGTTCCGTCTTACCAGTTAGATACGGGCAGGGGACAGGAAGTGTATGAACGAAAGCTAGCGGCGGATTTACGGTTCCATCGAACATAATTAAACTATTTCAACTAATACTGAAAAACCTCAAGATGAATTAAACCGGCATTTTCTAATGTAGTAAAGTAAATTAGTTAGCTCGGGCCAAGGTAGCCCACTGACTGCGTTTAATTTATTTTTCTATTAGTATTGTTACTGGAGCGTTGCTCATTTGTTTCACTTTTTACCTTGGGCAAGCTAGTTTCGTTAGCAATTTTCGTTTCATCGGTCGGAGGACTATCCGCTGTTTTAGCAGCCGCTTGACTCAGAAGAACAATACTTATTCGGCGATTGGCGGGGGCCAATGGGTCGTTTGGCTCTATCGGATCACGATCTGCCATTCCTACGACTTGAGCTATCCGGTTGTCATTAACACCAAATTCACCTAAGGCTCTTCTACTAGCATTTGCTCGTTCAGTTGATAAATCCCAATTCGTTCTTGAAGAGCCTGGAGCAAAGGGGCGCGCATCTGTGTGGCCCGATATCTTTATTTTATTTGGCAGTTTTTTGATAATTTCGGCCACTTTTTCCAAAAGTTTTCTAGTTCGCTCATGCATTTCGTCACTCCCCAGAGGAAATAAAGCGACCTTTTCTTGATCTAGTAATTGAATTCGCAGGCCTTCTTTTGCTGATTCTATTTGCAGTCCTTCGGCGGCTTCTTTCAGTTCCTCGTCTTCTGAATCCTCAATTGCCTTGCGTATCAGTTGTTCTGCTTCGGCAAACTGGGCGGATTCCTGAGCTGCTTCTTGCTGCTGCAGCAGTTGCTCTAACTGTTCCTGAGTGATAGTACCTTCCTCGTCTTCGTCACTACCAGTTCTTGACTCTATATTCTCTGGGTCATCGGAGTCGGGTTCCACAGACTCCGTATCCTCAGCTTGAGGACGGGCCACCGTCGGGGTGCTCACCATCGGAGGAGAGCCGGCAGACTTTAAAGCCCCGGGCTGTGTTATAGATGTGCCGCCTAGAAGACCACCAGAACCACTTCTGGTTGAGCGAGAAATGGCGGTTGGATCGAAATAATTGGATATCCCCATCTTCTGCTCCTCTGTGGTAGCATTTAGTAACCAAAGAAGGAGAAAAAACGCCATCATCGCAGTTACGAAGTCCGCATAGGCAACCTTCCACGCACCCCCATGGTGTCCGCCATGCCCACCTTTCTTGACTTTTTTAATGACTATGTCTGCGTGATTATCCAAGGATTTGATGCTCCAAAGGTATCAGATGTTCGCCTGCACATTGGTCTACGATAGTTATTGTTTAATCCACGTTTTATCCTAATTATCGAACTTACTACGGAACTTCTATATATTCGGGAGTGCCGCGACGGCTTCTTCTACCTCAAAAAACGAGGGTCTATCTTTTGACATAAGCACCTTCCTCGCAAACTCGATGGAAACTGCCGGCGCATAGCCGGCTACATGCGCTAATAGGCCTGCTTTAATACAAGTGAGGTACTTGCTGTCAGCCTCGAAAACATTATTCATGTTTACCGCCAGAGGAGATACAAAGCCATAAGCTAGAAAAATTCCCAAGAACGTTCCCACAAGAGCACCACCAATTAATTTCCCCAGAACTTCTGGAGGTTCGGTAATCGAACTCATCGTTTTAATAACGCCAAGTACCGCTGCGACAATCCCGAGCGCTGGAAAGCCATCTCCCATTGTCTGATATGCTGTCATAATTTGGTTGTCTTCCGCGTGGTGAGTTTCAAGTTCTTCATCCAGCAGATCCGCTAATTCGTGGGCATTCTCAGTCCCAAGTGTCATCATTCTCAGGTAATCACAGAAAAACTCTAATGCGTGATGGTCTGAAGAGAACTTGGGAAAAGCTTTGAAAAGCTCACTTTCTTCTGGCCGTTCGATATGAGATTCTATGGCTAACATCCCTTTGGTCTTTGCTAGCTTAAAAACCGCATACATCAAGCTCAATAATTCGAGATAGTCATCCTTGTTATATTTTGGTCCCCTTAAAGCAGCTTTAAAAGCGTATCCTGATTTTGCCAAAACAAACTTCGGATTTGCGACTATGAAGGCCCCAACGCCGGCACCACCAATAATCACCAGTTCAAATGGCTGCCAGAGAGGCCCTAATTTCCCCCCCATCATCATATAGCCGCCAATTACGCAGACCATAACTGTAACCCAGCCAATTATAACAAACATTAATGATCTCCTGAGAGTTCTTTAATTTGGTATTATACAAGCAACCACCGTGCCAATTATCGCTGAAAACTGTTTATTTTGCAAAGAATTTGGAGTTTTTGTGCCAAAAAACAAGTTGATTGGCATTTTTTTTCAAAAATCTCAAATTGATAGTACCGCTTAGTGGGTCTATCCTAATAGAAATTCTTTAAGGTTACACGTGACGTTGTATACTAAACGGGCACAAGTTTTAACTTCGATTAGAAAAGGGGGATAAATGTCACTCGATTCCAGGGAGTTCCGCAACATAATGGGAACTTTTACAACCGGCGTGACAATTGTCACTACCACCCTATACGGGCGGCCTCGGGGGATAACGGCTAATTCGTTCACGTCTGTATCGTTAGACCCGCCGCTGGTGATGTTTTGCTTGGGGAAAGATTCAACCAATTTTGATGCATTTATGTCTTCCGACTTCTTTGCTATAAATATTTTATCGCAGCAACAGGAAGAGTTGTCTGCAAGATTTGCCATTTTTGAGGGGGATAGATTTGAAGGTGTAGACTGGGCGGCGTGGGAAACTGGTGCTCCAATCTTAGATGATGTGTTAGCTGCAATAGATTGCCGTCGGGCTGCCATGCATGAAGCTGGTGATCATATAATTATTGTAGGTACTGTGTTGCGAGCGGCAATAGTAAACGACCTCAACCCTCTGTTATATTTTCGCGGACAATATCAGCAAATGGTGCGGGACAACTGAACTGGTTGCTCGGGCTACCGGCGCTAGTTGTTTGTTGGTAGAAATTCGGCCAATATTTGCTCCTTATTTTCATCCAGGTTAGGCGCTGGACGGCGCGTCTTTGGATCTTCAAATCCGGAGATTTTAATTGGGTTCCCAGCCACCCTCATCGTTCCCGTAATAGGATCATCGATAGATACAATCATATTTCGCGCTATCGTTTGCGGGTGTGTTGCCGCTTGACCTACATCATTGATTGGTCCTGAGGGCACGCCAAATTCATCTAGCACTTTTATCCAATGCGAAGTTGTTTGCTTGGATAAAACCTCCTCCATCTCCATTTTAAGTCTTTCCACATTTTGATTTCTTTTGTCATTTGAACTGTAGTCCGGGTCTTCTATCCATTCACTTTTATTTAAAGCTTCAGCCAATTTCGCAAAGAGCGCATCATTCCCGGCTGATATGATTATATATCCGTCAGCGGTCTTAAACGCTTCGAATGGTGTTATGGAGGGGTGTCGAGCTCCAAGTGGGCCTGGTGCTGTTCCGGTAACTTCGTAGCGCATCACTGCGTTTTCCAGAAGAGCTATCTGACAATCAAGCATCCCTATATCTACTTTGGTAGCTCGTCCAGTTAGTTGACGATGGAATAGTGCCGCCTGTATGCCAATTGTGGCATAAAGACCTGATCCGATATCACCGATTGACATACCAATCCGGGTGGGCGGCGTTCCCGGGTGACCTGTTACGCTCATTATTCCACCCATTCCTTGGACGACCATATCGTATGCAGGGCGATACATTTCTGGCCCAGAATGCCCAAAGCCAGATGCAGACGCATAAATAAGTTGGGGGTAGTTGCTCTTTATTGAATCCCACCCAAAGCCAAGCTTATCCATGGTTCCGGGTCTAAAGTTTTCGACGAGTACGTCGGCATCCGTGAGTAATTTACCGAATATCTTTTTATCGTTAGTATCCTTTAGATTCAGTACAATGCTTTCTTTTCCACGATTTACAGATTGAAAATAGGCCGATTTCCCGTTGACAAAAGGCCCATACTCGCGGGCGTCGTCTCCGGTTTCGGGCGTTTCAATTTTAATAACGCGAGCGCCTAATTCGCACAGCATCATTGTGCAGTAGGGGCCTGCCAAGATTCGAGATAAATCGATGACGGTTATGCCGGAGAGGGGCCCTTCTGGCAAAGTCCCATTTTTGTCGTTAGTAGTCATTGTAATCTTCCTTGTTAGAGGAGACAGTCCGCGAATCATTTGTCTCTATCTTTCCGTATTGACATTAACGGGGATTGACTGCAACTGCTTAGACGCCAAATTTATAAGAAAAATGGATATGTGCAGTATTTTATTGATATTTTTTATCACTATTGTGAATTTCTTGTTGAAATTGGCTTGAAGTCCGCAAGAGGCATGCTATGTATCACTTAAGAATGCAAAATGATAATACTATATTTTTGCGGTACAATATCGGGGTTGGTGTGTAATGTTGCAGGATAGGGAAATAAACAGTATAGAGTCTAATTTCTTCGTATTAGTTTGAGGTCCGTTTATGTCCCGAACTGGTGTTGGTGTCTAGTGGAGTTTATTGAGCAGCCTGAATAGAAGAAACTTTAAAATAAATTGTATGGTTGTTGTCCAAGGTTGCAGTCTTTGGGTAGATAACTGAAAAATTGGAGTTTTAGGAAGCCTAAACCATGAGTTTAGAAGAACACACAAAAACAGAAACAAATCGACCTCGGGCGCCGTATATGAAGCCGACGGACGTAAGTGATCCGAGTTATTTTCACAAGGTGGTGGACTGTCAATGGGCGTGTCCGGCTCACACACCGGTACCCGAGTATATTCGGATGATAGCGCAACGAAGATATACTGAAGCCTACATGGTCAATTGGGAGTCTAATGTTTTTCCAGGGATATTAGGACGAACTTGCGACCGTCCTTGTGAACCTGCCTGTCGGCGCGGGCGAATTGAAGAGAAACCGGTAGCTATTTGTAGACTGAAACGTGTGGCCGCGGATAATAGGGGCGACATCGAACATTTGATGCCAGAAATAGCTGCAAATAATGGCAAACGGGTTGCTTGCATTGGTGCCGGCCCAGCGTCTTTGACGGTAGCTCGTGATCTTGCGCCCTTAGGTTATCATGTTGTCGTCTTTGACAGAGACGCTGCTGGGGGTGGGATGATGCGAAGTCAGATTCCGGCTTTTAGGTTGCCTCAGGATGTTTTGGATGGAGAGGTTGATAGGATCATAAATTTCGGCATAGAGACCAGGTTCAACCAAGAGATTACTAGCTTGAAATCGGTCCTTGAACAGGATTTTGACGCCATATTTGTTGGCACGGGTGCTCCTAGGGGTAGAGACTTGAATGTCCCCGGTCGAGAGGAGGCAGGGAAGAATTTCCACATTGGTATCGATTGGTTGATGAGTGTTGCGTTCGGGCATACGTCCAAAATAGGTAAGCGGGTCGTTGTCTTGGGAGGCGGCAATACGGCAATGGATTGTTGTCGGACGGCGAAGCGGTTGGGTGGGGAGACCGTCAAGGTAATCGTTCGAAGTCCGTTTGATACAATGAAAGCGTCTCCATGGGAAATTGAAGATGCTCAGAATGAAGACATAGAGATATTGAATAATCACGTTCCACAGAAGTTTATTATAGAAGGAGGTAAACTTTGTGGAATTGTATTCGACAAAGTTAAACCTGAATTTGATGACGATGGCCGGCGGAAACTGATCCCGACGGGCGACGAACCCGTTGTGGTGCCCTGCGACGATGTTCTATGTGCAATTGGCCAGGAAAATCATTTCCCTTGGATTGAAAGGGATGTAGGACTTGAGTTTGGCGAGTGGGATATGCCTGTTGTTGACGAGGTGACATTTCAATCCACCAATTCAAAAGTATTTTTTGGGGGGGATGCTGCCTTTGGTCCAGAGAATATAATTTGGGCGGTTGCACACGGTCATCAAGCAGCTATATCTATCGATAAATTCTGTAAGGGGGAGGACGTAACGGATAGACCATCTCCCGAGGTGACTCTGGTGAGTCAGAAAATGGGAATGCATGAGTGGTCCTATCACAATGACATTTCAAACGACCAAAGGTATTTGGTTCCACATGCTGATAAAAAATTGACACTAAAGAATATTAAATTAGAGGTGGAACTGGGCTTTGATGAGCAGCTTGCCTTCGACGAAGCTATGCGTTGCTTAAATTGTGATGTCCAGACTGTCTTTGAAGAACCGAAATGTATTGAATGTGATGCATGTGTTGATATATGCCCGGTTGATTGTATAAATTTTATAGAAAATGATTCTGAACCAGAACTTCGTCAGAAACTTAGGGTGCCGGCAAATGATACCGATCAAAGCTTGTATGTCTCGAATTTACTTCCAACGGGGCGGTCTATGATCAAGGATGAAGATGTTTGCTTGCACTGCGGCCTTTGCGCAGAGCGTTGTCCGACAGCGGCTTGGGATATGCAGCAATTTTTGTATAAAGAAGGACAGGCTAAAGGCCAGAGCAGCAAAGTATGAAAGTAAACAATTTTGTAATAAAGTTTGCAAATGTGAACGGCTCGGGCTCTGCTAGTGCGAACGCCCTTTTTGCCAAGGCCGTATTCCGCATGGGTGTTCCTGTAGCACCCAAGAATATTTTTCCCTCCAATATACAGGGGCTTCCAACTTGGTTCGAGGTTCGTGTTAACGAAAATGGATATTTAGGCCGTCGAGAGGGAATAGATATTATGGTGGCGATGAATCCTCAAAGTTGGGCGGATGACTTAGGCTCTATTCTTCCGGGAGGCTACCTTCTATACGACAGCACCTTTATAAGAGAAATTGAGCGAGATGATATAAAAACAATTGGCGTTCCTTTAACGAAATTATGTAACGAAAAGTATGACATACCACGGGAAAGACAGCTATTTAAAAACGTAGCTTACGTAGGAGCTTTAACGGGCCTGCTTGATATGGACTTCGAAGTTGTGAAAGGAATGGTAGGGGAGCAATTTCGGGGCAAAGAGAAGTTGATAGCTCCAAATATAGATGCCCTTGAACTAGGTAGAAGTCACGTACTAGAGAACTTTGATTGCCCACTGGATGTCCGTGTTGCAAAATCGGATGCTGTTGGAAAGAAAATTTTAATTGAGGGAAACGCGGCGATAGGGCTTGGGTGTGTTTATGCTGGAGCGACAGTAGCTGCCTGGTATCCAATAACTCCTTCAACGTCGGTAGCCGAAGCCTATGACAATTATTGTCACAAGCTACGAATAGACAAAGCAACCGGTCTAAAAAAATTTGCTGTTATACAAGCAGAAGACGAGTTAGCTGCTATAGGGATGGTAATAGGTGCTAATTGGAATGGTGCTAGGGCATTTACTGCCACTAGTGGGCCTGGCATATCTTTGATGAGTGAGTTTTTGGGTCTTGCTTATTTTGCAGAAGTGCCCACCGTTTTAATTAATATCCAGCGTGGTGGCCCTTCTACTGGTATGCCGACGAGAACTCAGCAATCTGATATTATAGCGTGCGCTTATGCCAGTCACGGTGATACAAAACATGTTCTTTTGTTCCCGTCCAATCCGACAGAATGCTTCGACTTTACAATAGAGGCGTTTGATCTTGCAGAGAGACTACAAACACCAATCATCTTGATGAGTGATTTAGACTTGGGAATGAACGAGTGGACGACCAAGGCGCTAAGTATTGAAGAATCTAGAGACTGGGATCGTGGAAAAGTATTAGATGCGCAGCAACTGGACGAGGTAAAGGAGTTTGGCCGATATTTGGATGTGGACGGGGATGGTATTCCTTATCGCACCTATCCCGGGACTCATCCAGAGAAAGGGGCTTTTTTCACCAGAGGTACGTCCCATAATGAATATGCAGGCTACACCGAGGATGGCTCGGTCAATGTGCGAGTAATGGAACGGCTTCTTCGCAAATTTGATACGGCTAAAAACCACATCCCTGGGCCAGTTTTCGGGCAAGACAATCAGGCCGCTACTATAGG
Source organism: uncultured Nisaea sp. (assembly GCA_964342575.1). Taxonomy (GTDB): domain Bacteria; phylum Pseudomonadota; class Alphaproteobacteria; order Thalassobaculales; family Thalassobaculaceae. The sequence continues at coordinate 9,227 of CAYFGZ010000095.1, forward strand.
GCTGATCTATTTTGGTACGACTGATATAGCTATTCCAGAATCCTTGGAAATACTTCGAGAGAGAGGGATTCAGCTCGATACCATGAGGATCCGGGCCTTTCCTTTTTCACTAGAGATTGAAAGATTTATAGCGGATCATGAGCAGGTGTTTTTGGTCGAGCAAAATAGAGACGGGCAAATGAGATCTTTGTTAATTAACGAATGTGAAATTAATCCTGAAAAGATCATTCCCATTTTGAGTTACGATGGCTTTCCTATAACAGCGAAGTGCATAGCAGATCTGCTTTCGGAAAAGTTAGGTAAAGCGGCTGTTGCTGCGGAAGCGGATCATTTCGCGGCAGAGTGAGATGATATTATGATATATTGGAGGACTGGTCCATGAGTTATTTGGCTAAACCAAAATTTCATCACCCGAACCTTCCTAAAAATACATTGGGGTTAACGAGGCGCGATTACGAGGGGGCAATGTCTACCTTGTGTGCAGGTTGTGGTCATGACTCTGTCAGCGCAGCGATTGTTGAAGCATGCTTCGAATTAAATTTGCCTGCGCATAAAGTGGCGAAGATGTCAGGCATAGGATGTTCCTCGAAAACGCCGACCTATTTTTTATCCAAAAGCCATGGCTTTAATTCCGTGCACGGGCGTATGCCATCAATCGCAACGGGAGCGAACGTCGCCAATAGTGAACTAAAATATATTGGCGTATCCGGTGATGGGGATACAGCCTCAATCGGTTTTGGTCAATTTGCTCATGCCGTCAGACGACAAGTGGACATGCTTTACATTGTTGAAAATAATGGAACGTATGGGTTAACTAAAGGCCAATTTTCTGCCACAAACGATAGAGTGTCGGTAGGGAGAAAAGGCCAGAAAAATGCTTTTGAATGTATTGATTTAGCTGCCATGGCTATTCAGTTGGGCGCTAGTTTTGTGGGCCGCGGCTTTTCTGGGGATAAGGAGCAGTTAGTTCCTATGATAAAGGCAGCCATATCGCACAAGGGGTTTTCATTCATTGATGTCATCTCTCCCTGTGTAACATTTAACAATCATATAGGATCGACAAAAAGTTTTGAATTTGTGCGGGATAATGAGCACTCGGTGACTGCAACCGACTACGTCCCAAGACGGGATGAAATAAAAGTTGAGTATGAGGTGGGCACTACTATTGATGTCGTATTGCATGACGATAGCCATGTGCAACTTAGGAAATTGGACGCTGAATATGATCCAGCAGACGCCGCCGCCGCCTTGCAGCACATCCTAAAATATCAAAAGCAAGGAGAGATAGCCACTGGACTTTTACACATAAATGTAGATGATTCCGAATTAAAAGAAAAAATGAACATGGTAGAGGTGCCTTTGAGTTCTTTAAAGTTTTCCGAGTTGCGACCGAGTCTTAGTGATTTAGAAAAAATCAATGAGGGACTGAGGTAGAAAATATTATGAAAGATTATCCGTAATCGCTGCAGCAGTTTTTGCTACTAAATCTCCTAGTTTTTCTCGATCTTTAACCCATTTCCAGTTTGAACGGGGAGCGCCAACTTCGACAGCTGCTACTGGATGACTATTTTTACCTAGTATTGGGGAGCCGACCGAAATTTGATCTATTTGCACTTCTCCGTCTATCACTGAGAATTCTTTCAATTTAGCAACTTCTATCTCTGCTATTATATCCTTTGGTTCCGTTATAGTTTTGCGGGTTAACAGTTTTCGCTCGACGGAAAAGATGAAACTGACGACGTCCATGGCAGGTAATTGCGCCAATATTGCTCTTCCCGCGGCACTGTAGGCCATATTGTATTGCTCCCCGGGAAATGGTGGTAAAAACTTAAAGTTCCCGCCATTTATATTAAAGACATTAGTTATTTCAAGGGAACTGCAGGTTAACAAACTCGTGCTTTCGCCAACTTGATTCGATAATTTGGTTAGAAATGGCAACGCAATTTCAAAAAGCGAATCCACTCTATAATATCCCGAGGCCAATTCGATAAGTTTACCCGTGGGGCTGTATAGGTTTTTATTCTCGTTTGAATTTAAATATCCAAGTTTTGTAAGAAAAGAACACAGGCTTTGGACTTTGAATGCCTCCAGGCCCGTTTGAGCAGAAATTTCATCTGGGCTTAGAGGGGCGTTGGCTCCCTTAAAAGAATTAAGGATGGAAAGACCGTCTTCCAATGATCGATCATATGACGGGCTATTATTGTCTTTAATCATTAATCTCTTGTTCGGGGCATCGGCATTCCCACATCTTCGCTGAATTAATCATGATATAGTTCTAATTAGATAATGTGTAAGACCTAAAAACAAAAATAACAGCTGCCGCTAATATTGATTAAGTGGAATGCTGCATCGTAGTGGATTATTTAAATCTTAGTAGTTTATTTTAAAAAGGTTTTGTAGCATATATTGCGATCATCCAACCGGGTTTTAGAAGCTGATAGCAAGAATCCACAGAGAAAATGATCATTGCGGGCGTAAAGGTATGGTAAAGTAAAAATTTGGGGAGTGAATGTGTACCCTATTATTGAGGCCGTCTTTTTTGAAATTAACCCGAAGTAGATTCAAAGATGAGAAGTAATACTGGAACTTTTCCTTATGTTGATTCAGATGGAACCGTCTGGTTAGCTTTTTCTGATTGGGGTGAAGGAAAGCGGGACAAAATTTTGATGTGCGTGCACGGCTTAACGCGGCAATCGCGGGACTTCGATTATTTTGCAGATTCACTGAGTGACAGCTTCCGGATTATCGAAGTCGATTTAGTTGGACATGGTAAAAGCGGATGGTTAGCAAACAAACAGGGCTATACAATTGAAAATTATATGCGTCACATCGATGGCTTAATGGGCTATCGAGGGATTTCTCAGATGGATTGGCTGGGAACGTTTACTGGAGGTGTAATGGGGATCCTTTTGGCTTCCCGCGAAGACACGCCTATTCGTCGATTGATCCTAAATGACATAGGGGCGTACGTGTCGGCGGCATCTATAAAGAAATTTTTAAATATGCTGGGACCAAGGCCAGTTTTTAATAATTTGGGTGAGACGGAGAAATACTTTAGGAAAGTGTATTCCGGGATAGGTGTGGTTGATGACTCAAAGTGGTCGCATTTTATCATACATAGTATTATCAGAGAGCCTGATCGCTCCTATTCACTACATTATGATCCAGAAGTCCTCAGTGAGCTTGAGCCGATAGATGTCTGGGATGCTTACGATAAAATAAAATGCCCGGTATTACTGCTTCGCGGGGAGGAATCCGAGCTCTTAGATAGGGGGGCCGCCGAAAGTATGATGAGGCGTGGTCCAAAGGCCAGATTAGTCGAATTGTCTGAATGCGGTCACGCTCCTTCTCTGATGACGGAAGATCAAATTTCAGTAATTAGAGATTGGCTGAAAGAGACCGACGAGGCGACACAGGAAAGTAGTAAAGTTGACGACGGCGGCACGTAAACCGATACCTATTTGGTTCGTAAAGCAGCCTACTGGTAATCCGAGCGTAATTTGAGAAATGAAAAAGGGTCCTGGAAGGATTATCCAGGACCCTATGGAAAAGGGAAAAACTATCAGCTTTTATCTCTTGACTCTGGCAATTTCCTCTAACATTTCATCGCCAGTTGTGATGATTTTGGTTGCCGCAGAATATGCTCGTTGAGCAATAATTAGATCTGTAAACTGCTTGGCAATGTCTGTTGTTGAGTTTTCCAGAGCGTTAGCCGAAACCCGTCCTGCGCCACCCTCGGTAGCAAAGTTTAGGACGGCCTCTCCGGAGTCTGCCGTAATCGAGTAGGCGTTTCCGGATAAGCCTTGCAATTCGTTTGGAGCTGGAACAGTTGCAATTGGAATTTTATAAATTGGCCTTGAAGAACCATCGGCAAAGACCGCGGTTAGGAGACCTTTATCACTAAAGAAAACTCGTTCTAAGTCCGTGGGGCCATTTCCATCCTGATTTAACAAGGACGTTTGATATGGAGCGTCATACTGGGTAACGCCACTAGATTGGTCGAAGTTACCAATATTCACTGTAAGGGATAAATCATTTACGGTGCGCCCAGCGTATGCAGCTCGAATATTGGCTGCCGTGAATGCCACCGTTGTTGTCGCTGCAACTCCAGCAGCCCCCTCTGTGGTCCCAGCATCAGCGTTGGCTGGGTTACCATCTAGGTCAGATCCCATGGCAGTTATGAAGTTTGGTGTTCCATCAGCGTTGAATTGAAGTTCAAAGTCTGTTCCGGTAGCAGCCACGTTGCCTATAGCACCTCTAGGATCCACCAACA
>CAYFGZ010000096.1:0-13471 GCA_964342575.1 uncultured Nisaea sp.
AGCCACCCACTACCGGATGATGCGTAATATTGGAGATATGGAATCCTATAATTTTCAGATTAAAAAGCTATCTTTTACCGGCGAACCTCTGGATACAGAAACAGCACATTGGGCCCGGCAAAAATTTGGTCATGACGTGTGCAGTATTTATGGCTCGACCGAGGTTGGGGTCATAATAGCTAATTATCCAGGATCCAACGACCTTCCTGTAAAGATTGGGTCTCTTGGAAAACCGCTTCCTGGTTGCAGAGTTGATATTCAAGATCAAAATGGGCACTCTTGCCCTGCTGGGAAAATAGGGGAAATCATGCTAAAAAAGGGAAGTGAATGGTTCCCCGTAAAAGATCTTGGCAGCGTAGATAAAGATGGTTACTACTTTCATCATGGGCGTGCGGACGATGTAATAATATCGGCCGGGTGGACAATGAGCGCGGTAGAAATTGAGGACGTTTTGTTGAAACATCCTGACGTAGAAGAGGCTGCAGCAATCGGTATTCCAGATGAGGAACGGGGGCAAATAGTAAAAGCTTTTGTCGTTTCAACCCGACTGGAAAGTGACTCTTTTAAAGAGGATCTTCAAACGTTTACAAGAGAGCAATTGAGCCGCCATGAATATCCACGTGCAATCCAAATTGTCACCAATTTACCCAAAACGCCCGCCGGAAAGGTGAACAGAAAAGCGCTAAGAGATTCTCTAGATTAAAAAGGAACTATCGTGAGTGATGTAAAGCAAAGATATACTGATTTTCCACGCATTACAGAACAAGGACTTGAAGAACTGCGTTCTCGACTAGGAATCAAAATTTCAAAAGACCCCGAACCTTGGTGCTTTGAAGCTACCCGGGACAATATTCGACATTATGCGCACGGTATAGGTGACGATAATCCTTTATGGTGTGATCCGGATTATGCTGCCACAACACGTTACAATGGCATAATAGCTTTACCTTCATTTCTTTTCTCGATGAGCCGAATTGCCTCTGGATATGTCGGGGGCCTTCCGGGAATACACGCCATGTGGGCAGGAGCCGACTGGACATGGCATTCACCTGTTTATAGAAACGACGAAATTTTTACTGAGTCTTATCTAAAAGACTTGGTGGAACACGAAACCAAGTTTGCTGGAAGAGCTATACAACAAATTTACCATGTTGATTTCTTCAACCATTCGGGAAGTCTAGTCGCCGAATGTGACAGCTGGTGCTTCAGAACCGAAAGAGACACAGCGCGAGAGCAAGGCAGAAAATACAGTAATATTCGGAGCCAACCAAATAAAGTTTACAGTCAAGAAGAATTAGAAAATATATACCAGCTGTATGCGGACGAAGACATACAAGGAAAAGTCCCTCGTTACTATGAAAATACTAGAGTGGGTGATAAACTCCCAACAATGGCGAAGGGGCCCATGACTGTAACTGGTTTTATAGCATATGCTCAGGGGTGGGGCGGACTTTACATACGAGCTAATAAACTCGCCTGGAAGCAAATAAATCGACATAGCGGATTGGGAATACCCAATCGGTTTAATATTCCAGATTGTCCCGAACGTGTGCATTGGGAGCAAGATTTTGCGACAAAAGTAGGTGCCCCAGGGGTATACGATTATGGTCCAGAAAGGTGTTCCTGGATGATACATCACTTAACTAATTGGATTGGAGATGACGGGTTTTTGGTTTCATCGAGCAGTAAAATTCGAAGGCATAACCCCGAGGGAGACACCCTCTTAATTGATGGAGCAGTGACAAAGAAATACCAAAAAGATGGAAATGGGTTTGTAGAAATTGCCCACGAGGCCAGGAATCAAGAAGGAGAGTTGTCGATAATCGGAACCGCCACTGTGCAATTACCAACGCAGTAGTTGCATAAATCCTTCAAAACAAACAAAGGTCCAAACGTCTACTCACGAGGTTCCAGGCCAAAAGCACTTGCTTGACCCGACAACAGCGAATCGCTACATGGTATATCGTATAAAAGGATGTGTGATGCCCGTTAACGAGACTAAATATAAGGAGCTACGGCTAGACCGACCTGCGGAAAAAGTACTCCGAATTACTTTTGATAGACCCGAAACTTATAACTCTCTCAATGCGGACGGTCATCGAGAACTAGCGTATATTTGGCGCGAAATCGACAGTGACGCAACAATTAACTCAGTAGTACTAACGGGTGCTGGTAAGGCATTTTCTTCTGGTGGCGACTTCCAAATGATAGAAGCCGTTATGGATGATTTTGATTACCGTGCCAATATTTGGAAAGAAGCGCGAGATTTGGTCTATAACATAATTAATTGTTCTAAGCCCATAGTGTCAGCCATTAACGGGCCAGCGGTTGGAGCTGGACTGGTTGCTGGCTTATTGGCTGATGTATCAATAGCAGGTAAGAAGGCTAAAATCGTCGATGGACACACAAATTTAGGCGTTGCCGCCGGTGACTCCGCCATTATAAACTGGCCACTACTCTGCGGAATGGCAAAAGCTAAATATCTATTGTTGACGTGTGAACCAGTTAGTGGAGATGAAGCTGAGCGAATCGGCCTTGTTTCCTTATCTGTAGAGGACGATGAACTTCAAGAGAGAGCATTAGAAATCGCCATTAAACTTTCTAATGGGGCACAAAGTGCCATTAGATGGACGAAATATGCTCTAAACAACTGGTATAGAATGGCGGGGCCCGCTTTCGACGCCTCAACGGCCCTTGAAATGCTTGGCTTCACGGGGCCAGAAGCAAGAGAAGGGTTGGCAGCACATTTAGAGAAAAGAAAACCTAATTTTCCTAAAGACAGCCCAGTTTGAGGAGTTAAGTTTATGGACAACGACCTTCACCTAAAGACTCCCAAAAAGCCGGCAACCCCTGTGCCTGCTGCTACAGTAATTTTGCTAAGAGACAGTTTTAACGGCGTAGAGGTATTAATGGTGCAGCGAACCCTAAAAGCTGATTTTGCTGGAGGCGCTCTTCTCTTTCCTGGCGGGAAAGTAGACGACGATGACTATAAAATACTCTCTGCTCAACTCTGCGATTTTTCGGGCACCATAAATGACGATTTGCGAGCTATTCGAATAGCCGGTACTAGAGAAGTGTTTGAAGAAGCGGGTATCTTGTTCGCACGTGAGGAAAAAATCGGAAATATTATCTCCAACGATCAGGTAGAAAGTATTAAAGCAAGATATAGAGAAAGCCTATTGCTGAAGGAAACTACCTTCAGCGAAATATTAGAGGCAGAAAACCTAACCCTGGCAACTGATCTGCTAATTCCATTTGCGCATTGGATCACGCCAATTAACGGGCGAAAACGTTTCGATACCCATTTTCTAATCGCTATGGCACCCCACGGACACGTAGCGTCCCACGACGGGTCCGAAACGTTAGGTACTAAATGGATTAAACCAGAGGCTGCATTAGAAGACGCGGAAGCTGGAAGAAGTCGAGTGGTGTTCCCGACTAGGATGAATTTAAAAAAGGTCGGTAAATCCCCAGATTCAAGGAGTGCTATTGAAACCGCAAAAAATACGCCAATAGTAACTGTTCTCCCGGAAGTATATGAGATAGCCGGCGGAAGACATCTAAAAATACCACTTGAAGCAGGCTACGGAATTTCTGAAATTACCGTAGATTATGCCGCATCCGATCAACCTCCACCTTCAAAAGGTTAGCCCACACACAAGGAATCATAACAATGGACTTCAACTTGACCGAGAATCAACAGACAATCCGAGATACCATACTCAGGGTAGCCGGGGAATTTGATGACGACTATTGGCTAGAGAAGGATAAAAAGGGAGACTTTCCAGAAGACTTTTACGGGAAATTTGCTGAAGATGGCTGGCTGGGAATAGCAATGCCAGAAAAATATGGCGGTGCAGGCCTTGGAATTACTGAAGCATCACTTATGATGCAAGCCGTGGCCGAATCTGGGGCAGGCATGAGCGGCGCTTCTGCTCTTCACATGAATATATTTGGCTTAAAACCAGTAGAAATTTTTGGTGATGAAGATCAGCGACAGCGTTTCCTTCCGCCGCTCATAGCCGGTAGGGAAAAGGCGTGCTTCGCCGTCACAGAACCAAATGTCGGGCTCGATACTACCAAACTAAAAACTAAAGCGACCCCTGATGGAAATGGCTATGTCGTTAATGGCTCTAAAATATGGATATCGACGGCCCAAGTAGCCGATAAAGTCCTCTTATTGACAAGAACCACAGATATCGAAGACGTTCGAAAACCTACCGAGGGATTAACACTGTTTTACACAGATTTAGACCGGGATAGGATAGAAGTCAGAGAAATCGACAAGATGGGAAGAAAAGCTGTCGATAGTAACATGTTGTTTATAGATGGATTAAAAGTTCCGATTGAAGACCGTATTGGTGAAGAAGGTATGGGATTTCGTTATATATTAGAAGGAATGAACCCCGAACGGATCCTTATCGCGGCAGAAGCAATTGGCATAGGTCGCGCGGCCCTCGCTCGCGCCACTCAATATGCCAAAGATCGAATAGTCTTTGGTCGTCCCATAGGTAAAAATCAAGGAATTCAACATCCTTTGGCAAAATGTTGGGCAGAATTAGAGGCAGCAAACTTAGTGACTATGAAGGCGGCCGCTTTGTTTGACCAAGAACAACCCTGCGGCGCAGAAGCAAATGCAGCAAAATACCTAGCCGCCGAGGCCGGTTTTGAGGCTTGCCAAACAGCGGTTATGACACATGGTGGATTTGGCTATGCCAAAGAATATCAAGTTGAGCGATATCTTCGCGAAGTGATGGTGACTCGGATTGCCCCTATCAGCCCGCAGCTAGTCTTGAGTTTTCTAGCAGAAAAAGTTTTAGGCCTACCCAAATCCTATTAGTTAAAAATAGAATTAGACTCTGGCAAATTTTTTTTGCGGATTATGTATCGTAGCCTGGATTGATTTTGTCTAATTTTCGAAGTAACGCGTCCCAAGCCAATTGAGCAAGGCTTCCTTCAGCATTTTCGTCCGTTGCTCCCTGGAACTGCTTCGCTGTATGCTGACAGACCGCTTCTGAAGGAGTAACTAATTCTCCGCCAGCTTGCGCAGCAATTTGTAACTGACAGGCTTTTTCCAAAGAGTGCATTGTCATAAAAGCGTTAGCTATACTTTTACCGCAAGTAAGTAGACCGTGATTGCGAAGAATCATCGCATCCTTATCGGCCAGGTCATCAACCAATCGTTCCCTTTCATCAAGATCAAAGGCAATTCCTTCATAATCATGGTATGCAAGATTATCATAGAATTCGAGCGACGTCTGAGCCAACGGCAATAAACCCTCTTTTTGCGCCGCAACTGCCATTCCCGATACAGTGTGCGTATGTATTACACAGTCTATGTCTGGCCTTCCCTGGTGGATAGCGCTGTGAATAGTAAACCCCGCAGCATTTACCATATAGTCTGTTTCCAGCACGACCTCACCTTCTGTGTCCAGTTTCACTAAACTAGAAGCTGTAATTTCCTCAAACATCAATCCATACGGGTTCAGCAAAAAATAATCTTGGGTTCCTGGAACCCTAGTAGAAATATGAGTAAATATTAAATCGGTCCAGCCGTAATAGGCCACTAGACGGTAGCAGGCTGCCAGGTCTACCCTCTTGCGCCACTCTTCTTCAGTGACGATTCCCCTCACCGAGGCTGTGGACAAAGATTTTACCGTTTCCATAACTATCTCCAGAATTGACCCCAGTAACGAATCGAGATCTAACAAAAAGGATAAGAACAGGGGCTGAGTTTTTACAATATCAAATCAAAAAAGTTTTTAACTAGCGTTAAAATGAAGGTACTCCTGGCTTAAAGCAATTAGTAAATTAGAATAAGTGCTCGCCGATTGACAAAACAAACTGGATATTGGATCTTTTTAGTTATTGTTCTCATAGAGAACTAGGTTCCGTGATGCTTGAGGTTTGGCCTATGAAATCCTTTCGAGGTGTTTTGATTGTTAGTACCCTGTGTTTCGTTTTGCCAAGTTGTTCGAGCGAAGACTTTAATCTCTCCAACATAGCGTCAACGACTTTGTCTGGATTGAGCGAAAAGATAGGTCAACTGAGCCTGACGAAGATAGGGGAAAAAATCGGCATACAAAATCAACCGAAGGTAAAACTCGCACCTGCCCCAATACCTATCTATGCAATTGGTGACACCTTCGTTTACTCCGCCGATGGCAAACTGGTTCAGGAACAGGTGGTGAATGCTAGTGCTGATAGAGTTACATGGACTAACGACAAAGGAATGATTTGGAGCACCAGTAATGATCTAGTCACGCCACAATTATCCTGGTCAGCTCACCCTGAGCTCGGCAGAGGTCGGCAAACTATAATTGGTAATCCAGAAGCTATTTTTCCTCTCAAGGAAGGAAATTCGGTCGCGTTTGGGATAAGGGGTAACAGCGAGAATGCTCCAACCGGATGGCGAGACGAGAAAAAATGCGAAGTTGTTGGACAAAGAGACATTAGTGTAACCGCAGGTGACTTTACAACATTTCATATATCATGCCACCGCAAAGGTATTAAGGAGGACCTATATTACGCCCCCATTGCTCAAAACTATGTTTTGAGAACTCGGGAGTTCGCAAATGCAAAATCACAAAAAGAACTTATATCGGTGAGATTGGCGGACGACAGAACAAAAAATATACCTGCCAAGATGACACGCCCAAAAAAAGAACGTCAAACGCAACCGAAGCCATTCAAGATGGTTCCTGGCTCATCAACTTCTAAAAACGCGGACGTAGATGCTTTGATTTCTAAACTGGAAAAAGTGCTTGCTAAGGCTGAAAAATCCAGTAAATCTGTTCAGAAAGAAACGTCAAAAGACCAACAGACTAGCTCAAAAAGAAGTGGTAAATACGGCGTACACCTAGCTTCCTACAGAACGAAAAAGGGGGCTAGAAAAGGCTGGGAGACACTAAAAAAGAAATATCCTAAAGAGCTAAAGGGGCTTGCCTTCGCTACGACAGAATTCGATTCTGGCAAGCGTGGAACATACATTCGGCTAATGGGGATTGCTTTCAAAAGTAAAGCGAGCGCGAATAGATTTTGCAAGAAACTAAGAGCTAGACGGCAATACTGCAAAGGCGAAAGAGCCCGCCCATAAAAATTATTTCTAGTTTACCGGCATCCTCAAGGTGACAAAGTGGTGAACGGACTATCCCCTATGCTCCATCACTAAATACATCTTTGAATAGACCGTCCTTAAATATCTTTAAACAAATGATCAAAACCTGTTTGACTACTTAAAACTGGACTTCAGGAAAAACCTAATAGATGCAAAACACACTCAAAGAAGAGCAACTGGACCAAGGGCATCAGAAACTACCAACTACCCACGATCACTTGCTATTAGGCATACTATTCGCTTTACTTGCTGGCTTCTTGTTTGTGACATCGGACGCAGTTGTAAAGCTCGTGCGGGAAGATCTGCCAGTCGCAATGGTGGTATGGGGTAGATTTGTAGTACACTTGATTTTGATGTTGATCTTATTTCCAGGAAAAAAGCTTAAACCATTATTTAGAGCGAACAATCCTACTCTGGTAATTGGACGTGGGGTACTCCTACTTCTTTGTACGGGTCTTTTTTTCACCGCGATTGGACATATAGGACTGGCCGAAGCTAACTCAATAATGTTTGTTTCCCCATTCTTTGTCGTTGCATTATCTATTCCCCTTTTGGGAGAAAAAGTTGGAATTCGTCGTTGGTCGGCCGTGATAGTTGGTTTTATTGGTATCCTTTTAATCCTGAGACCTGGCTTTCAAGAAATACATTGGGCATATTTATTAATTATTGGCGTAGCCTTCTTTTTTGCGCTTTTTACTATTATGACAAGGACCTTAAGTTTCACAGAAACTGCTACCTCAATGTGGTTTTACACTGCTTTAGTCGGCTCCGTCGGTTCATCAGCCGTGGTTTGGTACTATTGGCAAACACCGACTTTTAATCAGTTGATGATGTTGCTACTTATCGGAAGTATTGGGGGAGGGTCTCACTACATAATCATCAAAGCTTATAACTTAGCGTCAGCTTCAGTGCTGGCACCCTTTCAATATATGCAAATTGTTTGGGCTACTTTTTATGGTTTCCTGGTTTTTAATAATATGCCAGATAGTTGGACATATTTGGGTACTTTTATAATAATCGCTAGTGGCCTTTATGTGTGGGCTAGGGAACAAAGGCTGGGCAAAACTAGACGAAGCATTAGTTGGCGCGGCGGCGCCCCGAGGTGAACACCGTAGCCATAGAGAACAGCATAATCCCTGCAATACCAAAAAATAGATACGATGGTTGAGACTGATCCATAATCCAACCGAAGAAAGGCGGCGCTATGATGCCACCTATGCTAAACCCTGACGTAACAAAACCGAAGACTTTACCAAAAGCTCCTTCCGGCGTCACCGATCGAACAATCATATCTCTTGATGGCATTATGGCACCATGTAACAACCCCATGACACACATAAAAATAAATAACAAATAGGTCGCCATAGAAAACAGCCCTACAGAGGCTATTATCAACGCTGTAAAAAGGAAACAAGTTGCCGCTACCACATTATGCTTGTCAGTCCTATCCGCGACAAACCCGCCGACCAATACACCAATAGCACTGAAAACCAAATACCCAGAAAGAACAAATGTTGCTGTTTCAACGCCTGTTCCATGGAGTTGCCCCAATCCTACAATGAGGAAACTTGCGATTCCCGTTGATCCTAAAGACAACAACGCGAAAAAGCCAAGGCACATCAGAACTGGGGCAGAAAATAATAATTTTATTCCAGCGTTTTCTGAACCGTCGTTTTCGGCAGCACGAGAATTAATTCTATCCTTCTTTAACGGCTTATGATGAAGCTGCCTAGAATAAGCGGCGAGCAAGACAGCCGTCGCAATTCCCGAAACCCCACAGATCGTCAACCCGGCCCTCCAACCAATCCACACATTAAAAAATACAATTATGGGACCTGCGATCGCAAAACCCGCATAGCCGCCAAAGGTATGAAGACCGAATGCCCTTCCCATACGATTTTTAGTAATAGAAGCAGATAGAATCGCATAATCAGCCGGGTGATATACCCCATTGGCGGCGCCAGCGACAAACATCAATGCCATCATCACCCAGTAGCCAGGGGAAAAACCCATCATGCTAAATGCTATTCCTTCTATCGCCAACCCACCGATCAAAATAAACTTGGCACCAAAACGATCCACCAAAAATCCAAAAGGAATTTGGGTTAAACCCGTTGTTCCACTGAAAACAGCCATTAATAAACCAAGTTCAGTATACGAAACATCAAAAGTCGTTTTTAAAAGAGGAAACAGCGGGGGAAGCAAATAGATGTAAAAGTGACTAAAGAAATGTGCCACCCCAACCAAACTCATTACTTTAAAATCACTCACATCTGCTGGAGCATCAGTGGAGCCATCGGTTGGGTTTGAAGTTGCGTTCATCGATTATTTTTCTCGAACCATACTAAAGAACGATTATTATACAGAAGGTCCCTGGTCAATCCTTACATTAGCTTTAAAAACTGTCATAAGGTATTCTCGAGCTAATCGTCAAATTTTAAGTATTCATTCAAAGGAGAACCTATTGCCAGTAATTAAAAAGGTATTTTTATTTATTACGATGGGTTTTTCGGCTATCTGGATATTTGGCGCCTCAATCTTCGTGGTGTCAAATTGGGAAACTTCTATGTCAGCAACTGAAAAGTTATATCAAACGCGAAAAACTCTATGCAAAAATAGGTATGCTGATGCAGCCGCTCGTGAGAGATGCATTATTATCATGGATCTTGAGAACTTTCAGGAGAAAAGCATTGCTATTTTTAATAGGTCTCTATTAATCATCGGGCTTCCTACACTAGCAGTAGTAATCGTTTACATTTTAAACCGAAGGAATAAATGCCCCCAGAAAAGGCGGAAATGAAATGGGTCGTCAATCTAAACTTCAAGTGCCAAGAGCTTGGCAACGGATGTTAAGTGGGCGACGGTTGGATTTACTTGATCCGTCTCCTCTGGATATAGAGATTGAAGATATCGCACTTGGTCTATCCCGGGTCGCCCGATGGAATGGCCAAACACATGGCGTACAACAATATTCAGTAGCCGAGCATTCACTTCTGGTCGAAAAATTACTGGTAAAGATTGTGGCCGGGGCGCCGCCACAATGGCGGCTAGCCGCCTTATTACATGACGCCCCAGAATATGTGATTGGCGACATGATAAGTCCCTTTAAGTCTGTCATAGGTAACAACTATCAAGCTGTAGAAACTAGACTACAGCAGGCGATCCACCTTCGATTTGGACTTCCAGCGATTTTACCTTCTAGAGTTAACAAAATTATAAAACGAGCCGATAAATTAGCCGCTTATCTCGAGGCCATCCAGTTAGCCGGCTTTTCCAAAACTGAGGCCCGGCGTTTTTTTGGTCCCGCCGGTGAGAATACAAAATTAACAATCATCCCTAGCTCTGCCGAGGAAGCCAAACGTAAATTTCTGGGGAAATTTCAGCAACTATTCCAGTAGCCATACGGGCTATTACGTAGCGCTATATTGCCGGAGATAATTGTCGTGACGGTAATGGTCGAATCGGCCAGTGGACCAACATAGATACTAACCCCAATGCAACCGCAATCCACCAAACCAAGTTATAAGAGCCGGTTTCGTCATAAACATACCCGCCCAACCAACCTCCACAAAATGCTCCCAGTTGATGCGACAAAAATACAATCCCATACAGGGTTGTCATATATCGCGTCCCATACAAGTCGGCGACCAAACCCGTCGTTAATGGCACTGTGCTTAGCCAAAAAAGCCCCATGAAAATAGCAAAAGCATATACGACCAAGTCCGACGGAGGCAACAGAACAAAGCCAGCCATAACGAGGGCCCTACCAAAGTACAGGCCGCTAAGTAGATATTTCTTGGAGAATTTTCCGCCAAGCACTCCAGCCGAATATCCCCCTATAATATTCATCAATCCAATAAGGCCCAAGGCCCATGCCCCCAGCTCCGCTGAAAATCCAAGATCAACAACATAAGCAGGTAGGTGTACTCCTATGTAGACAACATGGAAGCCGCATACAAAAAAACCTCCACATAGCAACCAAAAACTACGATGAGCAAAAGCCTCTTTCAAGGCTTTTCCCAATGAAGTTTGCTGACCAGGGCTATCGGGCTGGACCGGTTCAGGGATGCAAAAGACCAGGGCTAACGGGATTACAAGAAGGAGTATGCACCCTATCAAGAAAGATGTGTAACTCCATCCAACTGTTGATATGAAGTACTGACCTATGGGAAGTATAATAAACGATCCGAAGGAACCCGCTGCCCCAACTACACCCAAAACCCAGGATCTTTTGCTTGCCGGAAATCTTTTTGCCACCGCAGGCATAATCAAAGATTGTCCAGAACCAGCTAGTCCAATTCCAACCAGTACACCGGTACTCAAATAAAACATTTCAGGCGTGGTCGACTCAGACATCATGAATACGCCGCCACTATAAAACAGAATTCCAATCGCTATTGTCTTAAACGCACCGTAGCGGTCAGCAAAAGCACCAACAAATGGCTGGGTAATCCCCCAAACCAAATTTTGAATTGCTATGGCAAGCGCAAAAACCTCGCGCCCAAAGCTAAATTCCAAACTTATCGGCGTTAAGAAGATACCAAAGCCTTGCCGAATTCCAAAACCAATCACCCCTATGAACCCAGCCATAATCAGAATTACGTAGGCAGATCGCAAATCAAATGCAGCCTCTTTGGGCTCTTTTGCCCGATACCCGTTGCCATCACTTTCTCTTTCCTTAACCAATTCTGAGGCATTTTTTTGAGGTTTTTCTCTGACTGCCCCCACATCGTTAGTTTCGAGCTGATCAAATCCGAGATCCTGAAAAAATAGCTGCTCGTATCGCCACCGCTGTTCTTCTGTGTCAAAACCAGCACCAATAATTCTAGCTTTCGCCCCAGTTAGACTAGTCAAATCTTTATTTAGATTTTCAATCAGCCCTTGAATCTGCTCATCTTCATAAAGCGTCTCCCATGTTTCGCCAAAATTAATCTGTAAATAATAGCGTTTAATCTTAGTATTCATTTACAATGTTTTTCCAAGGTTTGAATCGGCGAAGGAAGGTCGATGAAAAATCGAGCCTATCCAGAAAACTGAGCTGGAACCAGATAGGCTTAAAGACTATATTTCCGAATAGTGAAGTACCTGCTATAAAGTCGCACCTTACTAGATGATTTCAACATCTACTAGGCAAAATTACAATTGCTTAATTGGCACTAAAGGAATGAAAAAATGAATACACCAAAATTCGCTTTCTTAAACGGTGAAATCGTAGAATGGGACAAAGCACAAGTGCATGTAGCATCAGCTGGCTTTAAGTTTGGAACTGCGGTGTTTGAAGGACTTCGGGGCTACTGGAATAACGAAAATAATGAAATGTACTTATTCCGAATGCGGGAGCACATGAGACGTTTAGAATTTTCTCAACGTTTTATGCGATTTGATGAAATTTTTTCAGGCGAATCTATAACACAAAATACAGTTGCACTCGTTAAAGCAAATGAATTTAAGGGTGAGAACCTCCATATTATGACTACGGCATATGTATCAGGCATGGGAGGACCCGGAGTCTGTGGGCCAATTGGATTATCCATCACAGCGCAGGAACGTCCCCGCAGTAATCGTGTTTTGGATGGCGTAACCGCTCAGGTAAGCTCTTGGATGAGGGTCCCCGACCAAGCCATGCCCATGCGAGTAAAATGCAATGCAAATTACAACAATGGAAGGTTAGCGACAGTGCAAGCCGAAGCGGATGGGTATGATACGGCCATATTTCTTAACGCTAGGGGTAAGGTATCCGAAGGACCGGGGATGTGCTTCTTTATAATTAGAGATGGAATTCCAGTTACGCCTTCAATTTCCAATGACATTCTAGAGAGCGTTACACGAGACTCGATTTTATGCTTAATAAAAGAGGTTTTTGACATAGAACCCATCGAGCGAGATATTGATCGATCGGAAATACTAGCAGCCGACGAAGCTTTCTTCTGCGGGACAGCATGGGAAGTTACTCCTATCCTCTCGATTGACCGTTGCAATATAGGAAATGGTGCAATAGGCCCGATGACTAAATCTTTACAAGAGAAGTTCTTTGCAATCTGTGATGGACGTGATTCAGGGCACCCAGACTGGCGACATGCCGTTTACAATGAGAGTGGATTAAAAGCAGCCGAATGATGAAAAATTTATAGGCAATTGTACCGTAATTAGTTTCACCTGAATTTAGTTGAAGAAAATGTGGAAAATGCGTAAAGGATCGATTGCAAAATCTTTGAAAATACGCTTTATAGAATTTAACGTGCGGACGTGGTGGAATTGGTATACACAACAGACTTAAGTTAACTTTGAGTGCCCTTTGTGAAAGCATTGGAGTAGAACTGCTCAAAAACGGGGAAACCTTTAAAATGGCAATCC
>CAYFGZ010000097.1:0-13233 GCA_964342575.1 uncultured Nisaea sp.
TGTGTATCGATCCGGTTTTTCCCCAATTGTCAGCATAGCTCGACTTGCCATAACAACACATTTACCACCTACTTTTTCAATAGCCTCCATTTGCTCACTATAGGCCCGAATAATTTCGTCTTCGGTTCTTAATTGTTCTGGCAAAAATTGATCCGTGCCTGCACCACACACTACTTTGGGCTTTAGAGGATGACTTCGAGATTCTATTACCGTCCTCCGTATCAAATCCTTTGCCGTCACCCAATCCAACCCCATCCCCCTCTGCGCTGTATCCATGGCTTCGGCGACATGCAAGCCCTGATCCCAAAGATAATGACGAAACTTCAATGTTTCGTCCCAGTCGATGGCCGGTCTTCCTTGCCAAGGATCCTTTTCCAATAAAGGCGATGAAACGACGTGAACAGCTGCAAATGCCATTCTGTTGAACTCCGTCGACGGAGCGCGAGGTAATAATGGCTTTCCTTGTAACTTATAAAATTCAACCTGTCCCGAATATGTTGGAAGTTCGAGCATAGTCTTTATCCTTTTAACCGCCGAATGCTAGTGTATAAGAGTTAACACGATGCCCAAAACAATAAAATTATCTGCTCCAAACCAATCCTATTATAGGGTAAATTCTATCAAATCGAGATATCAACAGGATCATCCTTCAGGTCTCGCCCATTGTGTCAGGAGACGTCCAAATTGATCTATCGACCAGTGTAAGGATAATGTCATAACAATTAACATTGCAAGAGCTGCAAACATAAGATCAATTTTAGCTCTCCCGTTAGCAAGCAACATCAAGTATCCGAGCCCTTGCGAGGCCCCTACCCATTCGCCGATGATGGCACCAATCGGCGCATAAACAGCGGCCAATCTTAAACCAGAGGCGAGGCTTGGAATTGCGTTTGGAACGCGCAAATTCCACATTATTCGCCATGACGTTCCATTCATGATTTTCGCAAGATCTAACATTCCCTTGGGTGTGTTCATTAATCCGTCAAAAAATGCTGACGTAACTGGGAAATAGATAATTAACAGTGCCATAATTATCTTTGGAAATAAGCCATACCCAAGCCACAACGTTAACAGGGGTGCTAATGCAAAAACTGGTAACGCCTGACTTAAAACCATCATCGGCCGCATCACAGTTCGTGCGATGGGTGAAATAGCAAGTCCTACTGCCGTCATCCCACCTAGGAGAGAGCCAGCTAATAATCCCAGCACAACCTCAGTTAACGTAATTACACCGTGCTGGAAAATCAGTCCAAAATTGTGTTTTAAGGACAATGCTACTAAAAAAGGGCTAGGTAAAATAAACTTGGGTAGATCGGCAGCTATCACTAAAAAATGCCAAACCAGAATGAAAAAAACTGCAAATATAGCCCCTCTAATTATATTTTTCATACCTGCTCCCTCAGCAAGCGAAGAAGCTGACCCTGGCACGCCAATACATCTGCGTTGTCATAGGCCCTTATAGTGGGTGTTCTTGGAGGAGTTACTTCGGTTATGCCTTCACCATCGAGTACAAGAATTGTATCTCCCAAACGCGCTGCCTCGCCCGGATCGTGCGTAACTAGCAATATCGTTTTTCCTCGGAGAATGTCGGAAGCTAACTCCTGCATCTCTGCACGAACTCGAGCATCCAAGGCGGAAAACGGCTCATCAAGTAAAACGATAGGACGCTGTTCCATCAGCGTCCGAGCTAGGGCCACTCTTTGACGTTCACCCCCGGAAAGGGCATGGGGTTTTTTGTTGTTGTGATCAGCCAAACCAACCTTTTCAATCAAATCAAATGCACGCTCGCGATCAGCTTGTTCTCCACGAAGGCGAGCACCTAGCAAAACATTTTCCATGACATCTAACCAAGGCAATAGGTTATCAGTCTGGGCCATTAAAGCTACCCTACCATTCAAGCCTTGACCATCGTTGGCTTTGATAATTCCGTCTAAGTTAACATTCTCCGCCAAACCGGCTACGAGCCTGAGGATAGTCGTTTTACCAACTCCAGAACGGCCCAATAAACAAGTCCATTCGCCGGACTTAACAGACAGATTAATGGATTTAAATACTGAAATATCGTTTATCGATACTGCCCCTTTAAACAAGAAGCCCAGCATTATAAATCCAATCCCATCTGCCAAAATCCAACCTCTAGCCTAGTGGCCATGTTGAAGTGTTCTTCCAATCTACTCCAGCGAGGGACTTCCTGCGCCCTAACACCAAGGCGCAATTCAACTGCTTGGTCTATCAGGCTGCCCACACTGGAACACACCTTCTGATAGTCTTCACAACCATAAGTGTTGATCCAATCTGCATACATTGAATCGTGATCGGAATTGTATAGTCTCGCACCAATCTCTCCATACCCAAAAACACATGGCGCCAGTGCCGCCATTAAATCTAAAAAATCACCACTGAGTCCGGCTTCTAAAACATATCGCGTATACGCCAAATTGGGTGTTTCTTCTAGCGCGTTGGACAGTTCTTCTTCACTAATACCCTCCTCAGCACAAATTTTTATATGGAGATTGATTTCTTCATTTACTAGCGCATTTACTGTGGCAGCACAAAGCCGCATTTCAGTTAATGTCTCCGCTTTTGTAACGGCCAACGCCCATGCTCGCGAAAAATGAATTAGAAAAATATAATCTTGAATCAGGTAACGGATGAAATTCACCTTAGGTAAAGTTCCATCTTGCAGTTTTTTTACAAAGAGATGGTTGACATAATCGTCCCAAATTGAGCCAGCCGCTTCTCGCCATACGGTAAAAGTATTACCATAGGTATCCATTGTCATTTACCAACATCGATTGCAAGTTGATGAAGCGAACTCTCTTTCTTGATGAGGCCAGAAGCCTTAAGAAATCTCTCAAACCGGAGGTATCGACCGCTATCCAGAGCCGCCGGCCTTAGTGCAAACCGCGCCAAAGTGTCGACCCAGGCTCGCGAATTTAACTCGTCATCAAGCTCTTTTGACGTCTTTTTAAAAATATTCCAACTCTCTTTTGGGTGATTAATAATATATTGTGTTGCCAGTTCCGTAGCATCTAGAAATCGCCTTATCATCTCCCGATCTAGTTTATCTTTATTAGCCACATAAATGAGCTCATCATAAGCCGGTAGGCCTTCTTCCTCCAGATAGAAGCAGCGGCCTTTAACTCCCTCTATATCCATCTGATTTAATTCAAAGTTACGAAATGCTCCTATAACTGCATCAACCTGCCGCGACATAAGCGATGGCGAGAGAGACCAATTTACATTGACCAGTTCAATATCCGACATTTTTAAGCCATTTCGTGCTAGAATGGCACTCAACAAGACCTCTTCAACGCCGGCAACCGAAAATCCTACTTTTTTTCCTTTTAAGTCTGAAATAGTTTTAATGGACCCATCGGCCAGCACTAGCAAACAATTCAAAGGTGTAGCCACTAAAGTGCCTACGCGCACCAGCGGCATTCCCTCCGCAACCTGAAGATGGAGCTGCGGCTGATACGAAATCGCTAGATCTGCTTTACCGGCTGCTACCAATTTAGGTGGGTCAGCTGGGTCAGCTGGAGCGATTATCTCTACATCAAGGCCACGCGCTTTAAAGAACTTCTTCTCTTTTGCTATTATGATTGGACCATGATCTGGGTTAATAAACCAATCGAGCAGTAATGTAACTTTTTCCTCGGCCTGCACATCAGAGACTGGTGTCACGGCAAAGATAAATACAAGCAATGACAACAAAAACCTATGAAATTTAAAAACCTCGAAACATCCGTTTGTGACATTCCTATACATCAACTTCGTGATGTCCATCATTCCTCCACTACTAAATTCGCAGAAAACGGCGGTGCTAGTGTTTGCGAGAGCTTCACAGAAGTCCGTTTCCTACGCTGGTTCTAACCAGGTCAGGTTCTATGGGTTGGCTATATGGCCTCTCAGCTTGCAAATGCACATTGCCCGCACCCCAACAGAGTATGTGGATCCTACAAGGAAAACGGGTCTCTGGCAACGAACTATTATTTTTCCATCTGAAAATGTATTTCAGTGCAAAATCATTTGCCCAATCTGCAACGAACGTGTACTCAACAAAAAAATGTGCATTGGAGGCTATAAGTCCTATGGATTTACGGGCCTATCCATTTTAAAATCCATTCAGACGAAAGGTACAAAAATGACGATCGTGTCTCCACTGCCATCCTATTTAGTTCAAAGATATAATGGTTGGAAAGCCACTAAATATGAAGAAAATAAGGTTTGGTTTAAACGATTAGCAGAAGATGGACAGCATCCACGCGCGATGATTATTTCATGCTGTGACAGCCGCGTTCACGTCTCATCTATCTTTGGTTCTGACACTGGAGAATTTTTTATTCATCGCAATATTGCCAATCTTGTACCTCCCTACAGCCCCGACGGGGATCACCATGGTACATCCGCGGCTATCGAGTATGCTGTTACCTCTTTGAAGATTGCGCATATAGTTGTGCTTGGCCACTCTAACTGCGGCGGCGTTCACGGCTGCTTCGACATGTGTTCTGGGGCCGCCCCGGAACTTGAACAACGTTCAAGTTTTATTGGGAGATGGATGGATATTCTTCGTCCCGGATATGAGCGTGTTAAAAACATGGAGACGGTAGAGCAAAAACTCCAAGCACTCGAGCGCGAGGCGGTCATTATTTCTCTAGACAATTTAATTGGGTTCCCATTCGTTAAACAAGCAATGCAGTCGGAAACTCTTTCTATTCATGGATTGTGGCATGATATTGGCAGCGGAAGTCTTTTTTTCTATGATGGCGCTAGTTTTAAACCAGTCTCTTAGGATCTATAAATATTGCAAAATGCTGATACAATAAAACAACGATGATACTTTCTGATTATGAACAGGCGATATTATCCGGAGCAATAGGTTCTCTGGGCGATAACATGGCCATGAATATTGTAGTAGGGGCGGCCCAAATGTTAGGCGCCACTCGTCTAATAGAGGTAGTTTCAAGTCATATAGATGGATGCCTCTACCATGGTGATTCTGGAGTCCTATTCTGCGAAGAATTGGTGCGAAGGGGAGCTAAAGTAAAGGTGCCCTCAACAACCAATGTAAGTGCATTAAATCTTCTGAAAGGTAATCAGGCGCGCCTTCCACCTAAAAAATTGGAAATGGCTCAACGCTTGATGGATGCACATGATAAAATAGGTTGCATTCCAAGCTGGACATGTGCGCCCTATCAAGCAGGTGCTCGGCCACGTCAGGGCGATCAAATTGCCTGGGGAGAATCTAACGCCGTGGCTTTCGCCAACACGGTTTTAGGGGCACGTACCAACCGCTACGGAGATTTTCTAGATATAGCCTGCGCAATTTCTGGGCGGGCTCCATATTACGGGTTACACTGCCCTGAAAATAGGTTCGCTGACTTGCTGATTGATGTTTCCAACCTGCCGCAAAATTTATTGATAGAGGATACTTTTTTTCCTGTATTGGGTGCTATAATTGGAAGAGCCGCCGGTGAAAGCATTTGCGTGGTTGAAGGTTTAAAAAAAGGAGTAAATGAAGATCAACTCAAATCCCTTTGTGCTGGCGCAGCATCCACTGGCGCTGTTGGCTTGATCCATATTTCTGGAGTTACGCCAGAAGCCCCTAGTACTCAGGTAGCTTTAGACGGAAACCCACCAAAGCAAACAATCAATGTAAAAATGGATATGATTAAAGATGCCATCCGCAAGCTAAGTCTTGCGGATGATGGCCCTATTGACTGCGTTGCCCTTGGCAGCCCGCACTTTTCTACTGAGGAAAGTAGAAAACTTCTATTATTAACAAATAATACAAAATTCAAAGTGCCGGTTTACGTTTGTACTGGGCGCCACACTATGGCAGATCTAAGATTAGATGGCACTGATGTAGCTTTAGAAAAACTTGGTGTCCAGTTTATCGTCGATACGTGCGTGGTTGTAACCCCTATTTTGCCGCTAAAGGCAGGAGTAATGATGACTAATTCGGCCAAATTTTCTCACTACAGTATGGGAAACACCGGCTATTTGCCAGTCTTTGGATCCCTAATCGATTGTGTAAAAAGTGCCCAAGCAGGGCGAGTGATTCTCGAATTCGGGCCGTGGAAATGAGTTGGCAAACTCAAGTACTCTTCCCTGGCGAAGCCAAAGGCACCGTTCTACGACTAGATGCCCCCATCAGTTTCTGGGGAGGCATCGACCCCACAACGTCAAAAATAATCTTGGCAAAGCACCCACAAAAAGGGGAAACCATAGCCAAAAAGTTAATTGTAATACCGGAGCCCATCGGCTCCAGCTCTTCTGCCGCAATTGTACTAGAATTACTGTACGCCAGATTAGCGCCTAATGCCTTGATCCTAGGCACCAAAAAAGATGCCATTTTGCCTATCGGCGTATTAGTGGCACATCAAATGAATTGGGGAACTATACCTGTTCTAGCGATTGAAGACCCGCCATTTCAGACCGGGCAAACACTGGACATCCAGCTTAATGGGAAAGTACAAATAACGCCATCCTAACGGACCATTCTATATATCAAGATTCATTTCTACTTTTAACATAATTCCTTAATTCTACGATTATTTGGATCGTATAAAATATTGCCCGGCACTAGCTGGGCCCGACGTTTCCGACCCAAGACGTCCACTTGAATTAGGTCATATTGCGAAATAACCCTTTTTTCGATCACTGCCATCGCTATTGACTTTTTTACTCTATGGCCATACCCGCCTGAAATAACTAACCCAGATGGCTTATTATTGACCAATACAGTACTCAGGTAAACTGCTTCTCCAAACGGTTTATCGTCTTCAGGATCTTCCAAAGTCATTACCACAAAACGTCTTTTTAACCCTGATTTCAACTCATCTAGCAGTGCCGCTTTACCTACAAAGTCATTTTTATCTAGATTAATCCACCTTTCCAAGCCACTTTCAAACATCGAATAGTCAGATGATAAATCGTGTTTCCATGCTCTGTATCCTTTTTCCAATCTCATAGAGTCGAGAGCTAACATCCCAAAATGTTGTAACTTATAACGTCGCCCCGCTGCTAGGATAGTTTCATAAATGGTTTCCACCTGGTCAATAGGACAATGTAATTCCCATCCAGCCTCACCTGCATATGATACCTTGATCACCTGAGTTGCTGCGCTACAGATCTCTATATTTCGGCATGTCAACCAAGGAAAATCAACGCCTATCAACTCCATTCCAACTACATCAACTAACAGACTAGTTGCCTTCGGCCCGGTCACAAGCAATGTTGCAGTTTCGCTGGTGAGGTCCCTGATCTTAATCTTATTGTTAGAAGGAATAGCGAACGACAGCAGGTCGTGATCATGCCAATATGCTCCCGAACTCGATATCAACAAGAACTTATCGTCAGCCATACGAGTAGCAGTCATCTCACTCAAAACCTTACCTCCAGATGAGGCAAAGTAAATTAAGTTCATTCGACCTAATTTAGGTAAATTTCCTGTAACCAAGTTTGCTAACCAATCTTCCACTCCCGGTCCTTCAACCAAGAAGCGCGAAAAACCAGTGAGATCAATAAGACCCACATGACTAGCGACGTGCAGGCACTCAGCCGCTACCCTCTCGAACCAGTGCTGACGATCAAAACTATTTGCAGAGCCTTTTTTGTCTCCCTTATCTGGGAACCAATCTGCCCTCTCCCATCCACCATATGAACCAAATTCAGCACCTTTTTTTTGAAGTTTATCATATAGCGGGCTAATCTTTGCTTTACGCCCAGCCGGCCACTGAATTTGAGGAAAATGCATCGCATATTCGTGGCTATATGTCTCAATAGCCTTAACCAACGAATAGCTACAATCGACATGATCTGTGAAACGTCGCGGATCAACGGCCCAACTATCGGTTTCTGGCTCGCCTTCTACAATAATTTCCGCTAATAGTTTTCCTGCTCCGCCAGCCTGAACAATACCAAACGTGAAAACACAAGCTTCGTAGGCATTTTGTACCCCAGGCATTTGCCCAATTAGCGGCAATCCATCAGGAGCGTACGGAATAGGTCCATTGACGACACGTTTTATGCCGGCGTCACCTAATATTGGAACTCGCCTACAAGCATCCTCTATATACCACTCGAGACGCGTTAGATCATCATTGTACAGTTGAAAGGAAAAATCGTTCGGCATAGAATCATTAGCCTCTATCCAGTGGGCTCGACAATGTTTTTCGTAAGGGCCCAGCAGTAATCCGTCACTTTCTTGCCGTAAATAATACGAACTATCAGGATCTCTTAGCAGAGGTAATTTTGCATCCCTCGACGCGAGAACCGGCAGACTTTCGGTCACCAAATATTGGTGGGCTATAGCAATGCACGGGACATTCCTGCCAAAAAACTTGCCCACTTCATTTGCTCGGTAGCCAGCCGCATTTACCACATATTCAGCTCTAATCGTTCCTCTAGGCGTTACGACTACCCACTCTCGGTTTTTACGTTGGATATCGATAACCGGACAGAAACGAATAATTTTTGCCCCCTTATCTCTCGCACCTTTGGCCAAGGCTTGAGTCAATTGGGCAGGATCAATATCACCGTCATATGGGTCCCACTGGCCTCCGTATAGTTCATGAGTTTCAAGAAAAGGATATACATCCCGCATATCGTCATTTGACATTTCTTGAAATTCGACTCCCATTTGGCTACCCATGCGCTGTACATGGCGGAATTCCTCCATCCGTTGTCTGCTGTGCGCCAAACGAACAGCCCCAGTAACATGGTAATTAATTGGATAATCAACTAAGTCACTAAGTTTTCTGTAAAGATTAGTCGAATATGATTGTAGTCTCATAATTGTCCAGGAAGCGGCAAAGTTTGGACAATTACCTGCAGAATGCCAGGTAGAACCTGAAGTCAACTCGTTCTTTTCCAACAATAGTACATCAGTCCATCCAAGTTGACACAGGTGATATAATACAGATACCCCTACTGCTCCTCCGCCAATAACTACCACGCGAGCAGAACCAGGTACCTCCGGGGAAGCATTACAACTATCAAGTTCTGCTATACTTTGCTTTTTCATGACTTTTCCAAATAAAGTGCTAGAAAAGAAAATTTTTGGAAGACGTTCTGAATCAGATTACATTATATCCTTATCAAATTTGATAACCTTGCGAGCCGGCGACATATTCACTTCCTCAACTACCGTCCCCGGCCGGGCTTCCAGTATATTGGCCACGACTCGGGCAACATCTAACGCTTCGATGGCATTTTTATTATCTTCACCGGGCCGAAATCCAATTTCATTAAAAAACGGGGTGCGAACGAATCCAGGATTAATTAATGAGACACTAATGTCCTTAGAACTGACTTCATCCCTTAGTGCCTGCGAAAACCCTCGTAAGCCAAATTTAGCAGCAGAATACAGAGTGGATTTTCTTTTCCCACTGAGACCCGCTTCAGACCCCATTATAATAATATTGCCTCCCGAACGTCGTTTTAAGTGCCGGACTAAGAGCTGGCAAATCAAAATATGAATAGTTAGATTTAAATCTAAGAACTTCTCGATTTGTTGTTGTGAAAAATTCTCTATCGGCTGAAATTTGCCATAACCAGCATTGCTAATAAGAACGCTTATTTCATTATGCTGCCGCAAAATGCTTTTAATAACGGTGGTGGCTTTATCCAAATTCGATAAATCGATTGTGTAAGGATAGTAGTCTCGGTTAGCAGGTTTAAATTTGGATTGGTCTCTAGCTATTCCAACAACCTTATAACCTGCCTCAAGGAGAGTTTCAGAAATCGCTCTTCCGATTCCGCTTGAACTTCCTGTTACAAGAACACATCGTTGGACCAATTTTAAATTCCCCCTTATTCAGTCACCAATAACGCATTGGAAGAGCTTCTCTGAGTTTATATATTTTGAAAGTTCGTTTATCAAATAATCGGACATCTTCTTCTCGACTTCCTGTCCGTAGGATACAAAATTTTGATTAGCTTCCATGGGATATGAAAAAAGACTTTCATCCGGATAAAGTTTAATTATGTCTCCAAACATCTTTTTAGGATATCGAAGAGGGCCATAACTAACCGAATGTATCGCATCAACAGGTATCCTGTTGACTACCGAACGAACTAGCTCCTTGTATCTGTCTTTCCAACTTTCGCTGTATATTAGTGGATCAAAACGCAAACCTATTGGCCACCCCTCATCCGCAAGCCGCCCTAGCGCAGCTATTCTGCGACTAACGCTAGGCGTCTTATTATCTAATTGTTTTGCCAATCCTTCAGGCATTAAACTGAAAGCAATTATACAATTTTTTACAGGTTTACATGAAAGCAGTGGTTCTAATTGAACACTTTTTGTCCTGAGTTCTAACTCAACTTTTGGGTGCGATCTAAATAACGGAATAGTGCTCGCAACAAACCCAGAGATTTTTTCAAAAGCTAAGGAGTCGCAATCATAACCAGAAAAAAAAGTCATCTTCTCTTCTGGGCTACTCTTTATTTTCTCTTCAATCGCCGCATGAAAGTCATCGTAATTCACGAATAAGACGTAATTTGCCGATGAATACAATCCCTGCAAAAAACAGTATCTACAATCGTAGATACAATTGTACATATGAGAGAAATAAAAATTTTTTTGCGAGGCCAGTCCGAAACCATCAGGTGTTGGAAGTACAAAATTATTGTATTTTTTTGCCAAAATCAAAGCTGGCTGTCGCTTTTGGATTCGAAAATTTTGATTGCGCCTATTGAAAATTTCCTGATATCTCTCGATTTTTAACAATTTTGCCCGTGGAAACTTTGACAGTATCTCTTGGGTGCGTAAAAAACCGACAATTTCCTCTTCTACAAAGATCGTATCTACCATTGGGATTCCTCGCCAAACGAAGTCGAGCTCAGAGTTTCCTCTAATATTGTTATTACATCTTTTGCTGTCCTAGCCTTTGTGCACAGATCACGAAAAGATTTGTCTGGAAAAACGGCCCTCCACCTCCGATAGCTTTGAATAAGCTGTCTACTTCGGGTCACGGAAAAATGGTACTGATTCAATATTGTATACACCTCTTTTGGGATCTCTAATCTTTTCTTTTCGTCATCTACCAATTCTCCAATATCTTTCACAAGTAATTCAATAATATCTATATTGTGATCCACCAGTTTCTCAACATTAACTCCCTTTATCTGGGATAATTCTGATCGCGTTGTGTCCGAAATTATTTTAAATATAAAAGTTAATTCATTGGAGGAAAACCGCGATGCAATCTCAGCAAAAGCAGCACCTTCCATATCATACAACCTATCTGCTTTATAGCTTGCGCTTGGCGCATCTAGAGTTTCCAACTGAGCCAGTGGTACGAATTGTGAAAAGCGAAATCCCGGAAAAGAAGATTTTGAGTTGCGATGGTTTGTCACCTTGATTACCTGCAGCAGGTCTCCCAAGCTACCCCCACAAGATCCGGCTATTCCGATATTGATCCATGCCGTCCAGGGCGCGGTATTACATTTCCCCGCCACAAAAGCTATAGCCGCAGCAGAATTCAACTGGCCAACACCACTAATTACTAAAACCTGTCGAATCTTTTTATTTTCATAAATGGGGAATATAGATTTTTCAGACAGTGGCTCCAGATCGAATTTTGAGATAAGTGGTTTTGCTTCAGCCCTTAAAGCTACAACCCAACAGATATCACACTTGGTATCTGAAAAATTATAGGTTCTACCTCTTACCACGGCTGTATCCTGCGTCTTCCCAAAATTTTTTCTTCGTCTCGTAATCCCGTGCGTTGGAAATTTTTCCCCTTTTTCTGGCACCTACTGCAAGAATGGATAGCTTCCTAATAAGCATTTCTATAGCTTGCGAGCGTTGAACATGCGTAATGCGCTCATTATTAACTAGTTTTTCGAGCGATTTGACCCGAAATCGGTCCATTCCCCAGTATGCTCGAGATAGTTGGTCATCGTGCCCGCCATATTTCACGGTCAGAGCTTCTTGAACAAAAAGAACTTCTTCAAACGCCGTAATTCTTAACCACATGTCATAGTCTTCACACGCAGGTAAAGTTTCATCGAACAACCCATAGTCCTCGAACAAAGACCGATGAATTAAGACAGAGCTAGGTGAGATACAGCACAAAGGCAGGCATTTTGCAAAGATGTCACCACCAGATTTGAGATGTTTCTTGCGCGGATTCACTTTTCTACCATTTCTAATCCATTCTTCATCAGTATGAACTATTCGTTTCGTCCATCTCTTTTCACTAAGTACTGCAAGCTGTCTTTCTATTTTTCTTTCACCCCAGGCATCGTCGGAATCAAGAAAAGCTATATATTCACCTCTAGCATATCTGATCCCCAAGTTCCTCGCTGCACTAACACCTTTATTATTTTGCCGCACATATCTTAACTTCTGGGACTCACTCAGGCTGCCAGAAAACCCATAATTTTCCAAAAGTTTATGTGTTCCATCATCAGATCCATCATCCACTATAATAATTTCTGATAGAGGACTTGTCTGGTTTAAAACTGAGTCCAAAGCTCTGGTTAAACAGTAAGCACGGTTATAGGTTGGGATCACAACGGATACGTGTTTTGGCATTGCAACAGTTTTTGCCACGGTTGGAGTTGGTCGAAGAAAATGTGAGACTTGATGTAGCCTTGCCTTTCATATTTAAGCGCAAAATCGTTTAGACCCATTCGTCCACATATTTTGCCACATTTGAAATGGTAAAAAGTAGCTCTTTCAGTAATTCTAGGAGAAAGATCATTGAAATATAGGAGAAAATGTTGACAGGAAATTAACATGGAGTCTAGCGCACAGTTTATAATTCCACTTATAAAGTTACATATCCCATGTTTGTTTGGCTTAAAGCTAATTACACAATAGTTATTTGTCAGTTTTGCTTTTTAACCAGAAAGAGGATCGAGAGACCATTCCATGAGACCGAAAGCTAGGAAGTAGGGAAATTTCTGGGTCTATCGTGCTCTGTCTAGGAACGAATCAACAAATTCCTGGCACAGAGGGCAAGCAACCAGATTACCTGCAGTTACACGGCGCTTACCATAAACGACCCACGGGTCATCAACTGTCCCGATGTAAGCATCAACGCGCAAAATACCTGGGTGTTTTTCTGCAATTTCAAGAGTAGTAAGACCGCTGTCATACTTACCTTCCAGCAAACCTTCGGCAATCCGCATAATCGAGTTGACCGGCACCAACTTCTCCCATCTATCAAGATCAGCATATTTTCGTGTGGCAGGCTGAAGAGCAATACTTTGCGGGTT
>CAYFGZ010000098.1:0-12930 GCA_964342575.1 uncultured Nisaea sp.
TCATACCTTGGCTAACTCTATCCATCTCCTGCCAAGCCATATTTGTTAACCCAGTAACGTATTTCAGTGCTTCGGCGGAAACGGGCATTGCAAAGTCTTTTACAATGTCTATTTCTCGCTGTCCCTTAATCCGGGAGATAACCTCCTTCGTTGACCGCTCAAAAGCATGTCTCCAGACATGTTTAACCGTTTCTGCTGACATCGATGGGAAAATAGCTTTACGTTCATCACGATGATCTTTACCGTCTTTTCGCATCATATTTTGTCCCATAAGTTTGGTCATTAGACCATCGGGTTGATCCGAAGAAAAAACATCTACCTTTTTCTCCAACACAAAAATATCATCCCGCTTTGTAATTAGAGTGGCTCCCAGTGACGGTACTTTAGCGATTGGTGTATTCTCTCGCATAAGCGCTAGATCTGGATATGGATCGCGGTAAAACGAAGGCAGGTCAATGTGAAACTCGGGAGCCACCATAGCTTTTTGCTCTTTTTAAGTTGCGATATATAGATTGTAGAAAAAAATAGCACCAAATTCGGTGAACATGCCAATACTAATAAAAAGCTTCTTATAAATTCTTATTTTCAAACCAGTGTGTGCAAAATAGGCGTTTTTTTTCTTTACTGCACAATAAATACTACCTCTAAATGTTAAGGCGTTCCATGGACTCTATTACTGGACACTGGGCCGCATGTATTTATATTTAGGGGGATTTTTGGATCGGGTTAATTGCTGTATTAAATTAATACCTAGAACCGAAGAAGTTTTGAAAGCCCTACTGTATGACTGGTCATTGGCTGTACCAAGTTCGCATAAAAGTCAACGAAGATCTTTCTAGGGAACTTCGTAAGCAAATCCCATTAGATAAAGCAAAACCTATTACCGATATTGCTAGTAAACATGTTATGCAATTAGTTTGCACTTATGACGCATTTGTCGGATATTGTACAGAGGCTGAAAAAAACGGGATCAACGAGTATCCCTTGTATAAGTGGACCAAACAAACCACTTTGGATCCCCAAAAAAAAAGCAACCATCTTAAATCTTTTGCCTTTTATAAAGACTCAGAACAAATATACGAGAAATCCCGTGCGGAAGCGTTATATCGAGAATTGGAACCATTATTAAAGTTGGGCACTATTGAAGACCTAAAACTCATCGATAGTAATCCAATCAACAATCCACAACCTCCTAGTTAACAAGATTTAGCTGATTACACCCGAAGTATTTTTAACCTCTAGAAGCCATCAGCGGAATACTTCAAAAAAGTTCACGATGTCCTTGATCCAATCTTTTTTCGGCACGTGAAACATTTTGTGGTGTCCGGTATAAACTTTTTTTATGCTGGGATGCTGACTATCAGCTAACTGTTTAACAAGTCGGTTTACAAACACCTGCATATTTTCCCATTCATCACTACCAATCGTAAACAATACTGGGGTTTTGATTGATCTTGCCATTTCCCTTGCCAAAAATTCGGACCAGTTTTTTGATTTCGAAGTGGAAAAGTTTTTCTTTATCGATCCGTCCATCGTTGCCGGTGAAGCAACTACAGCAGCCCTGACCTTAAGGTTATTTGTTAACGCCCATAAGGCACCAAGTCCTCCTTCTGAAAACCCTACTAAAAATATCCGTGTTGCCAACTCAGGGTGCGTTTTTTCTATAAACGAAATGGCTTTATTCGTTGACGAAACAACTTCACTTAGCGCTTCATCGCCATTCGAAGTTCCTATATCTGTTGTTCTAATAGGAGCTACCGCAACAAATCCCTTTCTTGCGAAAGCCTCAACAAAGTCAGACAAGTCGTACCCTCTCCAACTGGCTTTGTCATATCCAAGCTTTCTAATTTTAGTTCCATGCAGGTAGATAACAGCCCCATTCAGCCCTGATTTTGGTTTTGATACGAAGGCTTCAACTCCCCCGATATTTTTTATTTCTGAAGATAAAACGTTACTCGGCCAGAAAAATGATACAAAGAAGAATATCCACGATAGGCGAATAATCTCTAACATCAAGTTAGTACTTTCCAACAGAAGAGATGTGGCCAATCAAAATTAATCATTTTACTCTACAAGCCCCGAAAAAGAACTTAGTGTTGCATTCTAAAACTGTGTCCACTTTAGCATGAAAGCCCGTTATCTTATAAGAATGCTAAAATATTTCTTTAGTCATCACACAGCACTAGATTGATGGAGATAAATGAATGGCTAAAATCATAATTATCGGTGGTGGGATAATTGGCTCAAGCCTGGCCTGGAACCTCGCTAAATCCGGTGCTGGAACAGACGTAATAGTGGTGGAACCCGACCCTAGCTATGAGTTCGCGGCTACCCCCCGGGCTGTTGGTGGTGTCAGGTTTGTCCAAGGATTGCGCGAGAACTTACTAATGTCCCTCTACGGACAAAAAATTTTCAAAAACTTTCAAAAAATAGTTGATATAGAAAAAGACCATGTGGAATTGGGTTTTCACGAATGTGGATATCTATTCCTTGGAAAAGGTACCTCCGCTGACGCCTTCCAAGCCAACCATCAAATGCTAACGGCACACGGTGCTGAGATAGAACTTTTAGATCGCCCGAAACTGATGGCATTTCTGCCATCTTTTAATTTTGACGACGTGGATGTTGCCCTCTATTCACCTAGGGATGCCAGAATTGATCCCTATGCGGCGCTACAGGGATATAGAAAAGCCGCGATACGTCTGGGTATTGTATATAAAAAGGACCGGGTTGTTGATATTAATCACAATGGATCAACGATAAGAAGCGTATCACTTGATTCAGGACAGCAATTACCAGCAGAACTTGTGATTAATGCCGCAAACTGTTGGGCACCAGAAATTTGTTCGATGGTTCGCATGCCTATTCCCATAGAACCGGTCCGTAGACAAACATTCTTCTTTGATATGAAAAATCAAGAAGAATTGTTTCCAGCAATCCGTGATCATACGGGCCTAAGTGTGAGACCTGACAGCTCCGGTTTTATAACAGGAAAAACCGCAGTAGGTGGAAAGACTGGTTTCAACTGGGACCTTGACCATCGGGAATTTGATGATGAACTCTGGCCGCTAATGGCGCATCGCAACAAATCATTTGAAGTCATCAAATACAAGGGTGGATGGGTAGGACACTATGATCAAAATAAGATGGATGCTAATCCAATACTGGGGCACTGGAAGGGCGGAATATCAAATTTTATAATTGCTGCTGGTTTTTCCGGGCATGGACTTCAGCACGCACCTGCAGTTTCATTGGGCCTTTCAGAATTAATTCAATACGGAGAATACCGTACCTTCGATTTGTCCTTGTTTTCCTACGAACGGGTTGCAAATGATAAGCCGATAGAAGATACTGGCCCTACTCCCTGAACCACTATCTTTCGGCAAAATATCGATAATATAGCAGCTAGAATCTGAGTGATGAATTATGTTCAATAATTTCTGAAAATGATCAATACAATCTGGGTAAGTGACGATTAACTTTTTGGCCACGTCACCCGCGGAATTACTTCAGTAGCAAATAATCTCAGACTTTCTTTTACCTGTCTAAATTCAAGTCCTGGAATTCCCAAAAACAACACTAGATGTTTGCAACCAAACTCCACTAGCCGTTGGACTTGAATAGCCACGGTCTCCGGGCTACCAATAAGCGCAGAGTCAATTTTCAGTTGAAAATCTAACCAATCCAACCCTTCATCGGTTTGGGTTAATTCTCCTGGAGCTACAGCATTTGAACGTTGATGCAGAGGATTATCAGCAGCCCACGCAAACAGTCGCTCATATCCTGGACGAACTGCTGTCAACGCTTCCTCGAAGTTGTTTGCGACAAATGTATTGCGCATAATTGCCAACCCGTCCCCAAAACCTAATTCGCGACCACTTTGCTTGCTAGCCACTTCCCTATAATGGTTCCAGTTGATACAAATACGCTCCAAGGACAAACTTTGCGTCATAGTCGCGATGTTATTGCGCGCACAGAATTCAGCGGAACTTTTGGACTCTGACATCGCCCACATTTTCGGTCTAGGTTTTTGATAAGGTCCAGGGCAAATACCTAGTTTGTTGAGTTCACCATTTGGCCCATGGTAACGATCGTCGAAACCATGAGGAGTAGTATCTGTCCATGGGGCAGCAGGGAACTTCCAAAATTCCCCCTCGTGCTCGAACGCCTCATTTTCTAATGCTTTGATTAATATTTTTGCATTCTCTTCATACAAACGACGGTTCGTTTCCTGATCTCTTCTATCTGCTGCTGGATGAAACTGCGCACAGGCTCTGGAGTTAATTCCCGGAGCAATGCCAACGTCTACTCTTCCTTTTGTCATCTGGTCTAAGAAAGCGATATCTTCTGCCAATCGAATCGGGTGCCAGTCTGGTAACACCAGTCCACATTGGCCAAATCGCAATCGGTCACTCCAACGTGCAGCCTCGGCTCCCAATAATAGGGGATTAGAACTAGAACGATACCATCCGTCAAAAGCAAAATGATGCTCTGGTAGCCATATGCCCGTATACCCCAGTTCGTCCACTAACTTCACTGTTTCACGAATCTCATCGAACAATAGCGGCCAGGAATAATCATCCCCAACATGGTAATAAAGTGTGGTGTCAAATCGCATTTTTATCCATATTCGTTTGACATCAGAAATATAACATTTATGCACGCAAATTAATTGTCAGTATATAAAAACCCTTTTTTATCCCTATCTCAATCTATGCCTCATCTTTTGAAAATTGATCAAAAGCATCTAAGGCTTGCGCTGCATATACCGCAGAGGGCCCGCCTCCCATATAAACAGACATCCCTAGCATTTCGAGAATTTCTTCCCTGGCTGCGCCATAACCCTGGGCGGCCTTAGTATGGGCAGCTATACAACCGTCACATCGCACCGCTACGGCAATTGCAATAGCTATTAATTCCTTTGTTTTTGGATCCAAGGAGCCGTCGGCTTTTGCGGCTGTGCCCATATCGGCAAACCCCTTCATAGTATCCGGGATACCCTTCCTTAACCGACCCATAGATGCCGTTAATTCCTTGATCACTTCCAAATAGTTTTTATTCATTCTTATACCCCATTTTTTGTTCTAATAATTCTTCAGCAGGTTTTCGTACTTTCTGTCGTACGGACTGTATTTATAAATTCACTTGCCTTTGTAGTCTGCCTTTCGACGCTCACTAAATGCTTTAATTCCTTCGTTATAATCGTCTGTCCATCTAAGTTTCTCATAGGAATGCCCTTCAACATCCAATGCTACACTCAGCGGACTATCCAGAGCAGAATTAAGGACACGTTTTAACGCACGCATCGAAATTGGAGCCAAAGCATTCAATTTCTGCGCATAATCAATCACCATTTCATCCAATGCCGCAGAATCGGCGGCAACACCTGTGATCAAACCTATTTCTTTGGCTTCGTCAGCAACAACTCTCTTGCCAAGCATCACCAAATCCTTTGCTCGCGTCATTCCTATAAGCCGCACTACCCTGGCGCTGCCGCCCGAACCTGGCATCTGGCCGATAGCAGATTCTGGCAGCCCAACAAGCGATCCTTTTGTCGCAAACCTGAAGTCACAAGCCAAACTGAGTTCAAATCCGACACCAAACGCATATTTTTCAATAGCAGCTATAACCGGTTTCGTGCATCTCTCAGGAGCTCCTATATTATCCGCGAGATCAGACATTTTGTTTTTAGGAATATCAGGAAAACTTTTTACGTCGCCACCCGAAGTAAAAACGTTATTGGCACCTTTTATCACCACAACCCCAACTTCATCATCCTCATCAAAAGCCTCAATGATCGCGCGAATTTGCGACCTACCCTGGTAAGAAACAATATTAAGTGGAGCTCTATCCAAAATCAGATAGCCAATCTTTTTATCTGGGTCAACCTCCACACGCAAACCATCCAAGTCACGTAATACATCACCTCGTCGTTCAGCATAATCTCTTTCCATTAAATTCTTCCTTATATTGTGCTCTTGTACTCACTCAACAAATTATAATTTCCTTCGCGCAGTTTCCGACGTAGTAGTTTTCCCGATGCAGACTTTGGTATTTGATCCACAAAGGCATACGCCCTCGGCCGTTTGAAACGTGCGAGTTCACTATTCAGGCAAAAATTATCCAAAACTTCAGCAGAAGCTTCCAATGTCTTAGGCTCTATGTAGGCAGTAACCCTCTCGCCCCAGCGATCATCCGACGTACCAATGACAGCGACCCCGTGCACATCAGGAGAACTAGCTAAAATATTCTCAACTTCTTCTGCATAAATATTTTCGCCACCAGATATAATCATGTCGTCCACCCGCCCGAGAACATAAATTTCCCCTTTTTCATCAAATCGTCCTAAATCGCCCGTAAAATACCAACCATCACGTATCGCTTTTTTGTCCGCATCAGGACGCTTCCAATAACCCTCGAAGGCATCTAGTGACTGCATGCTAGCCACAATCTCTCCCGTATCTCCAATAGGGACTTCATCATCTGGATTCACGAGCTCGCCGGCATCTGCACGAACTATTTTCAGAACCTGACCTATACCAGCCCACCCAGCAGAGCTCGGGTTTTCGGCAAGGTTATTGCGTACTGCGAATGTGTAAATTTCCGACGATCCATAAAAATTGCTGAACAGTGAATCAGTAAAAAGTTTTGAACAACGATCCACTAAATGTGTTGTCATAGACATGCCCGCATAGGCTATATTGTCCACGGTAGCTACATCTAAATCACTAACATCGGAGTGCACAATATCGTGGAACATCGTTGGCACAAGAAAAAGAGTGTTGATTTTTTCTGACCTCACAAGCGCCAGTAGTTTTTTAACATTGTAGGTGGGCATACAAACGAACGTACCGTTCAAGAATACCGACATTAAGAGCGTACGTACTCCCATCGTATGAAACAAGGGCATCACACCCAAATTAACTTGATTACTCCGATACCGAAGCTGAGCTATACACCCGAGAGAGGCAGCAATCTCGGCTGCGTGCGATCGTGGAACCCCCTTGGGGCGGCCAGTTGTCCCAGAAGTATAAAGCATAAGGCAAGAAAGTCGATCGTCCGTGCATTGATAGTTATGAAATTTACCTTGTTTTAACAAATCAGAAAAAGGGAAACCTCGCATACCTGCGTCGAGGCAAATTAAACGCTCTTCGAACTCTGGGTTTCCTTTTATAGCATCAAGAACGGCTAATTCCGAACGAGCCTCATACGCGATAGCTTTCGCCTCAGCATCCACAAGAATATATTCTATTTCAGAACCCGTTGCCCGCCAGTTGAATGGGGTAAAAATTAATCCCAACATTTGGCTCGCCCAATACAAACTCGCCATTTCCATTCGGTTACAAAGCACTACTACAAAATGATCCCTTGGCTTTAGTCCTAACTTATTTAAACCACCAGCCAACAAACTAATTTCATCGAACCACTGGGCATAATTTAACCTTTTATCACCATCGACTATTGCCAATGCTTCAGGGTTCCGCACTACTGAAGCATTTAGCATATTTATCAGAGTCATTTAGAGTCCTTCGGCTGGTTCGTTTCAGTAAATTGCATAATGGCCCTAACCATCCCAGTATACCCTGTGCAACGGCACAAATGTCCCGACAACATATCCTTAACATCTTCTTCTGTAGGGCTGGGATGATTAGACAAAAAATGGCTTACAGACGACAAAATTCCAGGGGTACAAAATCCACACTGTAGAGCCCCAAAACGTGAAAACGCTTCCCGTAATCCATCTAGCGCGCTATCCTCGGCTAAACCCTCGATCGTAGTTATTTCCAGTCCCTCTGCTTGGACGGCTAGTGTCGAGCAAGATCTAGCAACCGAACCATCAAAAAGTATAGTGCAGGCTCCGCAGACTCCATGTTCGCAGCCTACGTGCGTGCCATATAGATTTAACTCATGGCGTAGAAAATCACTCAAAAGTGTACGTGTCTCAGCATAGCCATGCCGCTTGACCCCATTTACTGTGCATGTAATACACACGCGTTGCGATTTCTCAATATGCCTCACTATGGCACCTTCCTACCGCGCTTTTTATGACTTTTTGGCTTAAATAAATGGCTAACTGGCGACGATACTGCTCGGAAGCCCTTCTGTCTTGCAGCGGATTTAGGCTATGAACGAAATCATCTATTTCACTGGGAAGG
Source organism: uncultured Nisaea sp. (assembly GCA_964342575.1). Lineage (GTDB taxonomy): Bacteria > Pseudomonadota > Alphaproteobacteria > Thalassobaculales > Thalassobaculaceae. Next base: position 8,157 of record CAYFGZ010000098.1, read on the forward strand.
AACTCGCACGAAGACCTTAAGTTTTTAACTTCAATCGCTACTGGCTTATCCTCTACACCGCCTAGTCCCAACCCAATATTTAATTTCTCTCCTTCACGTCGAGCCCAGGCGGCTGCAGAAACGATCGCGAAATCTCCTTTTCGTTCGCAGATCTCTTCAAAAGCCGTTCCAGTGCCTACTGCCTGTAAGGAGCAATAGATAGCTGTCACCATTTCATCTTCCCTGCATGATGTCTCCAGGGCACCTAAAAAAAATTCTTTTGCTGGCACTTGTCGTACACCATGGACCGACGACAATTCTACTTCGCCTCCAATCGTTAAAAGACACAACGGCATCTCTGCGCTTGGGTCCGCATGTGCAATAGAACCACCAACGGTTCCCCGACTCCGGGTTTGATAATGCCCCACATTTTTCAAGCCTTTTACTAATAGAGGCACAACCTCCCAGCAATCAACTGAACGCGCCAATTTCTCCTGGCGAACCATCGCCCCTATTTTTATCCACTTGTCCTCTCTCTCTATACCAGCAAGCCCGCCAATCCTGTTTATGTCTATAACTATCTGCGGACGTGCGACCCGCATATTCAGCATTGCCCCAAGAGAAAGTCCACCCGATAGTATCAATGCATCCTCGCCAAATTCAGCCAGCAGGGGGAGCGTCTCCTCAAGGGTATCAGGACGATAATAATCGAAGGGAACAGGTTTCACTTTAGGTCTCCTTCATTAACTAACCTCCACACTTTTTCCATAGTAAGTGGTAGTTCTATATCATCGCAACCTAGTGCGTCGGCCACAGCATTTGCCATCACGACCGGCGTTAGCATAGAAGAACCATCTCCCATACCTTTTGAACCGAGCGTATTTTTAGGAGTATCCGTTCGAAAATGCTCAAATTTTATAGATGGAAGATCGACGGCGGTGGGACACAAATAATCGGCAAAAGTTCCACTTAAAAAGTTCCCTTCGGAATCATAAGATAATTCTTCAAACATGGCCGCCCCAAATCCGTGAGCGAATCCACCCCTTATCTGTCCCTCAACAATAGTTGGGTTTAATACCCGCCCCACGTCATGTACCGAGGCATAACAATCCACTTGAATACGCCCAGTTTCAGGGTCTATCTCAATTGCTGCAAGATCAAATAGGTAACCAAAAGTGACAGCTGAAGCTACTCTATCTAAGCTATCTGGCGTTCCCAAAACATCAGGACTGATATAGGCTATATCGTTTAGTCCTGGCTCTAGGTCGTCCGGCAGACTAGCCGGGTCCCAATGCGCCGTAGCCGCCACTCTTCCTATGGGCACACCAGTATCAGGAATGCCTACAACACGCGCCATTCCGCCATCGAGCTCAATATCTTCGACTGCCACTTCCAACATATTCGCAGCTAGTTTTCGAAGTTTGTCAGCAATTCTTTCTGCACTACAGGTAATTGAGCTCACAACGATCGACGCAAAACGATTAGAATAATTTCCTGAGGCTAACGACCAATTCCCTAACTCAGTATCTAAACCACTATTGACTCTAATTTCAGTCGGCTCCAGGCCCAATATATCGGCGACGACTTGCGCGGCAACCGTATTGTGCCCTTGTCCTGCCGGGGTACTATCTAGGTTTACTGTAACAGTTCCTGTAGGGTCGATAACCACGTTGGATACTGCTGTACCACCTGACCTACCTCCCGCGCGCTTTCGTTCGTTTGGAGTTTGAGCCAGCGTGACATAGGCCATATTAGAACCTGAGGGTTCAACCCCAACACCTAAGCCAATACCATACAATCTGCCCTTTTTCCTTAAATCCTCGCGGCGCAATTTCAAATTTTTGTATCCCGAGAGTCTCAACAACAAATCGAGCGCCTCGCCGTAATTACCCGAATCATATATGGCACCAGCCGGTGCTTTATAGGGAAAAGATCCAGCCGGAATGAAGTTTCTTCTCCGCATTTCCGCTGGGTCGACGCCTAAACGCCTAGCAGCAATCTCCATTACCCGTTCCAGGCCGAAATAAAACTGTGGTCCTCCATACCCTCTATTAAGACCAATGGGTACTTTATTAGTTGTTACGAGTTTGTTTTCGACCGATATATTTCGAACAGAGTAACAGCCATTTGAAGCAGCGTGCATACGATATACAGAAGCGGGTTCTGGGGCTCTTACATAAGCCCCAACATTCACACAATTATTATATCGCAGCCCGGTCAAGACCCCATCCTCATCAAACGACGCCTCAATACTATCGGCACGGTCCGCCGAACTAGATGAAGCCATCAAGTGCTCAAGTCTATCTTCAGTCCATTTCAAGGGACACTGGACGATGCGGCTTGCCGCTGCTAATAGTACCATGTATGGAAAAATGGCTTGCTTAACTCCAAAACTTCCACCGCTGAAGGGGGCAGAAACAAGCCTCAAAAGATTTCCGGGTGTTCTTAATGCACGGGCCATAATTGGCTGTAAAATATATGGGCCCTGAAAGTTGGACCACACCGTGTATCTATCCGGATGTCGCTCAAAATAGGCCACTGCACCAAAAGTTTCCATTGGCGTAGCCAACTGCTTCGGGTACCTCCAATCCAATTTTACAATATGGGCTGCATCCGCAAAAGCTATATCCGGTTGACCATAGTGAAATTGCCGTTGATGAATCAAATTACTTTCAACTTCTCTGTGTAAAATCGGCGCCTCTTCTTCCAAAGCCTTTACCGGGTCCACAACAGCCTGCAACGGCTCATATTCTACTTCTATCAGTTCTGCGGCATCCTCCGCTACATACCGATCTTGAGCAACGACTAATGCTACTGGCTCTCCAACATACCGAACCCTGTCCACTGCAATAGGATAATACTTTATTGGAGCGCGGATGGCACTCACCAGCGGGTCAGTTATGGCCGCTATTTCAGCGCCCGTAACTACATTATAGACTCCGGGTAATGCGATGGCCCCTTCAACACTTATAGATTTGATATTTGCGTGAGAATATGGCGATCTTAAAAATGAAACATGACGAATGCCCGGGACTGGCGATAGATCATCGATGAAACGAGCATTACCGGTCAACAAAGCGGGGTCTTCAAAACGAGGCACCTCCTGTCCAACCCATTTTTGTTTGCCGTCGACCATCTAATCTAACCTTCGTCTCGCATAATACTCATGACGCTGTGCCGCTCCGGAAATATGACCTCCCAATACCCCCCAAAATAGTTTAAGGTCCTTTTTTCTGCAGTGCGTTAGAGAAGATCGCGAACCTTGTTTAACATTTCCTTATTTATTTTTCTTGGAGATTTATCGAGCCTATTTTTATGGCGGCGCTCTCCCGGTAATCTAACTCCCTCAATTTCCTTTAATCGATCAAAAAAACTCTCGCAATGATCGACCCAACCCTCTCCGGCCACCAATTCTGGATTCATCGCTACAACGAGTTCACCACCTTTTGGCGGACCACCGTCATTTTTATCAGTTTGCCCTGCTTCGTAGGAAAAATTATCACCGGTCATGCCAGCTGCCAGTAACTCAACCATCAAAGAAATGGCAGACCCCTTATATCCACCGAATGGCAACAAAACTCCTTTTAATATCTCTGCTGGATCATCAGAGGGTGCGCCGTCCGGACCTAATCCTGTACCATGTGGGATCGGATGGCCATCCCTAGCTGCTATCTGCACATCGCCCATAGCCAGTGTTGAAGTTGCCATATCAAATACGAAAGATGTTCTATTGGGGCGTGGCCACGCAAAGGAAATTGGATTGGTTCCCAGGAATGCTCTAGCTGCTCCCGCCGGGGCTACAGCCGGTTTGTAAACAGTGCAAGCTAGTCCCATCAGACCGTTTTCTGCCAGGAATTCAGTTTCAGGCCAAAGCGCCGCAAAATGAAAACTATTGGTGAGCTTCATCACCGAAATTCCAGTCTCCGTGGCAGCTCGCGATAATACGGGGAGACCTTTTTCCAGTGAGAGTGGTGCAAATCCAAAATCCCCATCGACTGCTACAATCGACGCGAGGTCATTCTTAATCTTGGGCTCAGCATTTCCTTTTACTTTTCCTGAACGTAGAGAAGCAATATAGCCTGGAACTCGAAAAAGTCCGTGCGACAATGAACCGTCACGTTCAGCATTGCTAACGGTCCGCGCTAGGGCTGTTGCGTTAGTCAAATTACACCCATTCTTTGAAAAGACATCAAAAGCGAGTTCAAAAATTTTATCCAGACTTATTTCTTCGGTTTCTATATGTGACATGCTAATTCCTGCGGTTTCGTTTTTAAGCCAAACCAGTCGTCGCATTTCTATGCGACCGGCACTATATCAACCCACGTTTATACTTTAGTAGCACACTTTGCAACAACGCCCCTTGGCCAGCTAATCGGTTACCCTAAATGTAGGATACAATTACTCGTGGGCTTGCCGTCCGAACCCAAAAGATGCATTGATTCGATTTTGCCTTGCCGTTTTTTGGCAACCAGAGACAATGTATCATCCCAAAACATAGGCCTACGGAACCAAACTTCTAAATCAAAGTCAGTCGAGTCCTGATATCGCGCGAGAGCCTCCCGATAAAAATGAATTGCCATCAACCCTGCGGCGATTGGAGCACGAAAACCATGCTCCCTGGCGACCTTTGGATCTGAATGAATTAAGTTTCCCGCCTCCGAACTGAAGTCAGCGACTTTTTCCGGCTCGAGAACTCGCCTCATAATTTCGCTAAAACCTTCTAAATCCTCTTCAGGACGAGTTATATCCTGAGAAGGTTCCCTTGGACCTATAGGGGAAATTCCAGACCTTCGGG
>CAYFGZ010000099.1:0-12868 GCA_964342575.1 uncultured Nisaea sp.
ATAGGAGTGTTTTTTATCATAAAATCCCATATACAAAACTTTGGCTTTTTTTTCTATGTCAGGAAGGAAGTTAGGCATATATTTTGTTACATTTTCTTTAACCATCTTTAAGGTGTATTTAGAATTATAAATATTTACATCTGCTAAAACATCACCAAGAATCTGCCAATAAACATATTGCATTTGATTTTCCAAAGGATAAGGAAGTGAATCATGATAAATATAGTGATGTTGGTTTATAATTGGTATGGTAGAAGAAAAGTGACTGTCTAAAGATTTTAGTTGTCCTGTAACTTCTGGTATCTGATTATAAATTAATCCAACTCCATATTGTTCTACAACACGGTTAAAGAAAGCTCCATCAAAAGTTATATTGTTTATTTTTTTAGCTAACGGAATGACATAGGGAACACGAACAACATTGGGATTTTGAAATAAACCATCTTCATAATATTTAAAGTGGCGTGAAGGAAAAGGCACTATAAAATATGTGTCGGGATATAGTTGAGTAAATCTTTCGATGATTTTCTTTATATGAACATAATTAGAGTCTTTGTTAAGATGCTCAACCGACCACATGGGATTTACTAAAATTATCATTTGTTTTTATTGTAAACCTCTAATAGGGTTTCTATAATCTGGTCATCTGTGTCGTAACCTAGTTCATATTTAATAGCTTGAATTCGTTTAAAATGGTCTGCGTATTTTAGCGAATCATCATATAGGAAAACAAGTTGTTTAAATCTTTCGTGTTTTTGGTTTGTTTCAGGCTCAATAATTTCTACTTCTGGCTCTGTTTCATTAAAGGTAAAATCTAAATCCCATTTCTCTATATCAAACCCAGTATCAATAAGCTCCTGTAGTTCTGATTCAAATAGAAATGTGTCCCACCCAGCTTTTTCTCCTAATTTATTGTCTAATAATCGGTATGCTTTAATTTTGTCTTCTGGCAAATCTAATACAAGGCACGGAACTGTTTTTAGTCCAAGTTGTTCGGCAGCCTTAAATCTAGTGTGTCCTGCAACAATGTTGTGGTCTTTGTCAATTAATATAGGATTGGTAAACCCGTATTCTTTAATACTAGAAGCTACATCATCTACTGGTTGATTTTTTCTAGGGTTTTTAGCATAGGGTTTTAACAGCTTGAGCTGTGTCATTGTTACCTTACTCATTTGTGTTTCTCTCCAGCTCTTGTTTTCGTGCTCTAATGGCAGCACTTTCTGTTAGAAACATAAACATATTGTTTAAGTTGGAATGTATAACTTTTCTAACTTCCTCTTGAACTGCTAAAATAACTCGCATATCTGAGTTTTTACACTTTTTGTTATAGTGCCTACCACAGTTTTTTTCCAGTATGCCCATTATATCTTTAGTTAATTCCTCAACATATTTTGTCATCTTGATAACACCTCCCTTTACATAGAACTACATAATTGTCTTCCTCTTGGTTAATATAAATGCCAAGAGTTGAATTACATTGTTTACAGAAATAGAATTCGTTTTCATCTATAACTATGTTTTCTTCTCCGATTGCTAGTTTAACTAAAACTTTCTTTTCAAAACTAAGTGGTCTTTCGTTCATCTATTTTAACTAAAAGCCATTTTGCTAAATTGTAAAACGCTTCCCTCCAGAGTTGAATCTTGTATTTTTGTTGAAATTTATCAATACCCATTGAGTGATATTCTGTGTGTAATATTCTGTTTAGTGGCACAACGGTAAAGTGTCGTGAATTAGGTTTTTTTCTGTTGACTTGAACATTGTCTAGGTGGTGTAGGTCGCATGGGTGTTCAAAGCTAACGCAACATTTTTCGTTACGCATGTAGTCAAGATATTCTAAAGAATAAGACTTAATCAGTTCTTCGTTTGGCAGATATATTCTAGCCATGTTCTAAATCCTTTCTGCGATAAGTCGTTCCACATATTGTGCATCTTTCTAATATAATTTTAGGAGAGTCACACTCTACTGGGTCAACACATTTATCGTCTGGCACAAGTCCTTTCATTTCTTTAAGGTTGTTGTCAAAATCTTCTCTTTTGCTTCTCGCTGTCATCTCTAGTAGCATCACTTTTCCAATTTTTCTACCTTCTTTTTTGCGTAGCCTTATTACAGGCAAAAGCCTAATTAGGCGTTCATAGCTACAGCTATTTAATAAATCAGGTCTTTGTGTTAGTGCCTCTGCAAACTCTTGAAACACCTCCATGTCTTGTCGTGCAGTTTCTCTATTAATGTTTATACAGTCAAGAAAATCAGCCCAGCTGTTTACCCAAGAATCGTGTCCTACATAAGATTTGTTGTTTTTTAGTTGTAAAAGGAGAGCACCCCGTTCAATCCTTCCTTTTAAAACTGTAATGTTGATTTCGTTTAGGCGTTCTACTGCCTGTGCTAATGAGCCGTTAACTATTTGCATCTACTTCTCCACTAATAAGATTTTTTTTAATCAAAATACCTGTGCATCTTTGGTCGTATTTTTCTACAAGTTCTTCTAGTTGGTCAACAAACTCAGGTAGTCGTTTGTCGTTTTGAAATTTCCTTAGGTAGTCTTTAAGTGCATAGAGAATAATAAACGAATTTAATTCGCCCTTTTTTAGACTATCATGTAGCTCTTTACTCATAATTACTCCTATATTTTACCTTTCTTTTTATCCTTTTTCCACTTCTCGTGCTCTTGCTTGTAATACCTAACAAGCTCTGCATCGCCTCTTTTAATGTGGTGGTTTATTGTCTCTTGAAAATACTCCTCGTTAGGAAACTCCTTGTCATCATCTTCTGTTAATTCGCCAACAGTAACAACACCAGCTGAGAACATTCGTCCTTTTTCGTATGGCGTTAAAGGATTAACTGGAGCTTCGTTCCAGCTTTCATTCCTAAGCCATTTTTGTGGGTACGGGACAAATTTTTCTTCTCGGCTAGCCAACAACAAGTTGAACTTCTCACTTAGTTCTTCTGCTGTAAACTCTGTGTCTATTTTAGAGTAGGCTTTAAAAGCATCATTCTTTCCTACCTTTCTACCATTAAGGTTTGACCAGAATCTATCAAAATCTTCTTTGTCTCTATTATATTCTATTCTTGTAGTATTCTTCTTTATAGTATTCTCTTTGACATTTTCATCAATAGGGGTATAGACATTTTTGTCATGAGGGGTATTGATAATTTTGATAATACGCCTTTTTATCTGTTTACCCTCATATTCCAGGGTTATTGTTATAAACCCTCTATCTTCTAGTTGTGAAAAGGAACGAGATATTGTTTCTTTTGTTACCTCGTAAATACGAGCAAAATAGCCATTTGTAGCCCAACAATGTCCTTCCTTGTTTGAAAGTGCAGAGACCTCTGCATATAGCAACTTGCAAAAATGAGACATAGAGCTATACCTAACATTAGCAGGGATAATAGCATAATAATTTGGTTTTTCTTCCATTTCGACCTCCTGAGTAGATTATATAAAATAATAATAATATTGTCAACACAAAGCTAAAATTGTCAACGGATTGTAAAGGTGGGGAGATAATCTCATTGACTGACAAATGAGAATGCGTTGCATTGGGTTGAAATAAGACCAGGAGGTATCAAAAGCCTTATTTTGTTTTTAATCTCCCCTTATTTAGAGTAACACTTTTTGTTAAAAAGGTACATCGTCTTTTTCTTCTTCTACATCGGTAGTTCTAAAAATCCATTCCTCAAACTGTTTAGCTGTTGCTAGTATGTCATCTTCACTCTTGCTTTTAGTTGCTTGATGAAAAGCGACAGCATTTGTTACACAATTTTGTCTAACAATTAAAACTTGAGTATCTGGAGACTTAGAAACTGTTTCTGTCGGACTATAACCTGTAGATTTATTGTCTCTATAGGTAGGGTGGTCATCAACAGAAAAACCGTTGCCAGCTTTATCTAAATGCTTAATAAAATAAACATCGTTACCGTTCTCAGTATCTTTTGCATGGTCATACACCATTTTAATGGCTGTGCCTTCTGCAAAATCAACAGTTTTACCACTAGACTTAGTGTAGTAGTATCGGTTGCCGTTTATCTGTATACCATTAGCGACTTTTTCTTTGTTCTTGAGAACTTTGTCTATTGTCGCATTTAGTTCAGCAGCTTTTTCAATAGTTTCTAACGCCATTGTTATTCACCTCCTTTTTGTAAGCTATACATATAGTCGCCAAGCTCGCCTCTATGCTCAACTAACTCTTTAAATAGCTTTTCTTTTTCTTCTTCAGTACCGTTAGGCAGTTGTTCTTCAACTTCTTGTTGAACTTGCTCTAACATTTCTTCGTGTCCATCTACTGACATTATAAAACACCTCCTTCGTTTTTATTTTTGTCTTCTTTTTTAATTGGATAAAATTTATATATTTCTACTGTTTTATCCTCTACAAACCCACTTAACAAATCCCTCGGATTGTTCAACTTTTGTCCATGCTCTAAAAAGTCATAATCAACTGGACAGCTTTCTAGCCACTTTTCAAATTCTTCTTTCATCTTCTTCCTCAGGTATTTTTATTACAAGCTTTTTTGTTAACAACCAGTCCCTAAACTTTGCATTTGATGACAAGTCTTGGTCTTTAGCCGTTCTTTCAAAGCGTCTAACCAGTCTTTGTTTCATATCATCTACATTGTCACACAACCAAGAAAAGTGGGTGTATTTGTAGAGATTTTCTAAAAACTCATCAGCATCTTTCCCATATTGAAACACCATTGGTTGTCTGCCTTCAGCAAGGTCAATGGAGTAGTCTTTTGGGTCACCATAATAATATTTTGATTCTTTTTTCTTCATAGGAATAATATACCCATTAATATATTATTGTCAATATCTTTACAAATTTAATTTAATATTGTAAAGTATGAAAATGCAGAATGTAGTAAAAGAAGTAGCTAGAGCCCGATATTTTGATGACCAATCATTTGCTCAAATTGGCTCTAAATTAGGTGTTACAAAGCAATATTTGTCATTTTTGTGTAAAAAAAGGAAAAACCAACCCGAAATTGTTACTAGACAGCTTATGTTGGAGTTTGAAAAAACAAAAGCAAACTACGACAAACCTAGGCAGTTGCGTATTAAAAGACGCTTGTTGGGATTAACGCAAGCACAAGTGGCAAAACAAATAGGAACATTTGGACCTGTTGTTACACGAATAGAAAAAGGACAACTAACTAACTCTATTTTTATTCAAAGAATGGCAGATTATTTAGATGTGTAATCAATTCCATGCACTAAACACTCATAGTGTTTTTGTTTGTTTGGTATAAAGATTAATTGTTCAACACTAAATATTTTGTTTGGTTTTTCATACACAACTGATATACCTCGTTGAGTATTGTCAAAGCTAGAATAAAGACCTCCAGGCATTTTGCTTAAATCGCACAAGCAACCATTACCCCATGCTCCTAGTATTGAACTGTCTAGTTGAGTTTGAAGTGTCATGTCAAACCTATGATGATGTCCAAACATTACTGAACGGTTATAGTGTTTTAATTGTAAGTTCGCTATGTGCTGTGGCTGACCCATTGACCTCTTTTCATGACCGTGTACATAATAGAGTCTTTTGTTTAAAGTGAAAGGACTTTCGACATATTTAATATTAAACTTTTCTAAATCTAACAATGCCCACAACGATAATTGATTGTATAGCATTTGACTCATAGCTTGCAGTTTTGTCAAAACCATTTTTTGTAATCTTTCTTCGTGGTTACCTTTGAAATAATATATTGTCGGACTTTTAGCAACTTTGCGTAAATCTGACAAAAAGCTCTTTGCTTGTTCTATTTCTGTTTCAATACTAGATTGCAATAAATCAACAGGAAAAGTGCTAAAGGGATAGAAGTCAACTAAATCGCCAGCAATTATAATATTGTCTTCTTCGTTTAGTTTAAAATCTTTAATTATTTCTAAAGCCAACGACAAAGCTCGAACATCTTGATACGGAATATGTATATCCGATATAAAAATTGTTCTAGTGTGGGTTGGTTTCGTCATCTTTCTCGTCTCTACGGTTAATTTCTTCCCAAAAATAATGCTCGTTTAAGTCTTCAAAGATTAAGGATATTGATTTTAGTTTTCCAATTAGAACTGTATCTGTTTTATATTTGACTTGGCAATGCGAATTAAGTGAATGAAATTTATCATAAAGGCTCAAAAAAGACTTTTCTAATGCGTTATCTTCCATTTTTGCTCTCCATAAATTCTTTTATACATTCCACAGCTTGTCCTTTTTTAACCATATCTGTTGAAAATCGTAACAAATGCCAACCTAACAAGCAAGCATTATTGTATTTTTCCATATCTTTAATAAAAGTGCTAGCTCGGTTATGTCTGCCATATTGCCAAATGCCACCTTCTATTTCAACAGCAAGGCGTTGGTCTGGAAAAGCTAAGTCGAATCTCCATTTTCTTGTATCATGAAAACGGTATTCGAGTTGTGGTATAGGAATCTCAGGGTAATCCTGAAGTTGAACTGCTAAATATTTTGAATAATCTATTTTGGGTTTCTTGACCGAAACGGTTGGGTCGTTTGAATGTCTAGCCATCTCTCAAATCCTCGAGCTCGTCTTTCAGCAATATTGTTTGCTTCAACTTGAGCATCTGCCAATTTCTCTATTGATTGGGCAATCGTTCTTGAAATCTCCAAATTTGCTCCATTTCCGTTTCCGTTGTGATTGTGTTTTTTCATCATATATAATATCGCTAAAACTCCCAGTAGAGGAGCTTGGTCGAGTAGGGATAAGATAAGGTCAGTTTCCATTTAATAATTGCCTCAATAATATATTTTGCTCTTGGCATTTTTTTAAATCCAACACAGAATCAACTGCGTGTTCCTTTGTTAAACATAAGTATTCTTCATTTTCAGGAGAATTACAATGCACAAATTCAATTTTTGAGTATTTGATTTTTTTAGGCAAAACTTTTTTAAAACTAAGCACAGAGGAGCATGATAAAAGCCCAAACAGTATAAAACTAATAGTAAGACATAGCTTTAGACTAAAGAGGCTGTATTTAGGCTTTAAAACGCTTCTGAGAGGGTTTTTCATTTCTTGCCCTGCCGATTATACGGTTTATAGCTTCTTTTCTTGTTTTTATTCATCGAACTCGTTTTTGTTCTCCCTTTTTGTCCTGACTGCGAAGTTTTCTTATCTTTTTTCTCATGTTTGACTATCGCCTTGTAATTTTTTCTAGTACCCATCTTGAATCCAAAACCAAAGCCAAATCAATAATAAAAAAACTAACAGGTAAATTTTAAACTCCTACTTCTCGTTTCTAATTTTGTTTAGTTCTTTTGCTAAACTATCGCTTTCTTTATTGTCTAAGCGATATTTCCAATCTTGAATTTTTTTAGCTGTTTGCTTTTCGTGTTCAAGAATAGTAATTTTGTCTCTTTGGGTAAGGACTTGCCTTTCTAGTTTTTGCACTTTTCTCTTTTGGAGATACCCCATTATTAAGGCAAATCCTTTTCCCAATAAAACTGAAATAATTTGACCAATAAGTTTACCAAGCATCTTTTTCTACCAACTCCATTGTGGTGTCTTTTTCTTTTATATCTAATTTTTTGTACATCTCGTCTGCCATTTTTGCTGCCTCGTATAATTCATTGGCTTCTATGAGCACAGAAAGCACTTCCTTTTTGCTTTCATTGTCATAAATAATCAATTTGTATTTCAACTTTGTTTTTCTTTTAAGACCATAGCAATTAAACCAGCTACTCCAGCTAATGCCGTGCTAACGACTGTCCATTGGTCTTGTGATAATCCAATGGCAACCATTAAACCCGAAAGACCAGCATAAGTGCTAGGCTCTTTAAGTCTATCTAAAATTGTCCACATAGTTTTTCTGTCCTCCTTTTGTTAAATTTATAGTTGCCATGCAACCACCGTTCCTTGTACATCTTCTTTAGCATCTGCTCCCTGATTGAAAGCCAAATAAGTTACAATTACTGAGCCAGAAGAAACAGGAAAGCCTCTAAAGTTTCTTACTGAGATATCGCCAGAAGTTCCTGCTGCGTACCCACCAAAAGTTATACAATAAAAAGATGAAAAAGGTGTAGTCCATGTAATTGTGTATTCGCCTAATTGATTACGAACTACTGATGATACATTTTCACTATCTAGTATTGACCCATCAGTTGCAAAGCTTACCCATGCTCTAGTCATGGCTGCTATTGCAGGACTTCCTGTAGAGTGGGTTGCTACGGCAGTATAGTTTTCTTGAAGTGCATTCATTTCACTTGCTGTTAAAACATCGCCACTACTAAAACTTAAATTTGTCCAAGCCATATCAATCGAAAATTATTACTAATCCCTCATATACATTTTCTGCTGCCGTTGAAGTTTTATTGCCAGCTCTAAAATAAACTGTTTCGTATGAGCTATCTACCGTTGCAGGTCTATTGCCCATTAAGCTTCTAACTGATTCATCTGAATATGCCACATTGGCAGTAAACCCACTCATGAGTGTAAAGATTTCACGAGTAGTAACATTGCTTATAGATATTGTTTGTGTGCTTAAAGAAAAAGGAGTTGATGGTGTTATTTTATATTGTCCTGTTGCTGTATAAGTTAATGATGTAATATTGCGTGAAGCTATAATGCTTCCTTGTGAAGAAAAATGAACTGCTTTAGTTGTTCTTCCCATCATTTTAGGCGAGCCTGTTGCGTCACTAGCCAAGGCATCAAAGTTCTCATCAAGAGCATTCATTTTACTTGCTGTTAATGTTGTTCCAAAATCAAACTGTAAATCTATCCACGCCATTTTTTCTCCTTAATATTGATAAAATACTGCATATATAAAATCTGCGTCTTCTGCTGCTGAAGCTGAAGCGTTTGCTGCATACATTCTAAATCGTGCCGTTGTAGTGGTTAAAGTTGAAGCATTACAAGCTCTAACCGATACATCGCTTATTGCTGCGTTTGACCTCATAGCATTAGCACACCCATAATTTGTATCTGACATAGGATTGGTAAAAGCAACTGTGTAATCACCAACCGAGTTTAATGTTAAAGAACTAATTAAACCTTGAGGATTTGCATATACGCCTCTTTCATTGTTTCCTGTATATCCACAAAATTGTACCCAACCTAAAGGTCTAGGCACTCTAGGAGCTGATTCTGCTCCCTCGGCAATAGCGTCTAAATTCCCGTCTAATTGCCCCATTATTGTCGCTGTTATTTTTTGCCCTGCTGAAAATGTGAAATCTATAAAACTCATGACAAAATTATACCATACTAACCTAGAACTCCAATCGTTCCGTCTAATGTACCTAAATCAGGGTCATTTAACTCAAAAACTGTGACATTTGCGATTGCAATACCATGACCAGCAGAAAGCTCTAATTGCATTTGTAATGTATTAAGGTCGACATTAGTACCGATTAGTGTATAAGCTTGGTCTTGAAAATCTATTTCATCAGAATAAATGTAAATTATATCGCCTAATTGTTGTTGTTGGTATTTCATAGGAGTTGTAACTGTTATTGCTGTTTCTGGCTCTTTTCTTCTATATAAGATTCTATCAGCTAAGTTTTTAGCCGTTGCTGAATTAGTGTACCAAATATAGTTGTTAGTAGGCTTTTTAGTTACCCCACCGTAACTATTAACAGATGCCGTATTAGCAAAAGTTACAAAAGCATTTGGAGCTTCATAGTCCACCTTATTGTCTGTGACTTTTAAAGACAATGGCATCGTGTACCGATTACACATATCGTAGGCATCACCAGTAGTTTTAATTTGTATAATATCTGCTTCTGATACTGTCGCACTAAAACTAACTACACCTGTTAAGTTTCTTTTGAAATAAATCCTATTGTCAGCTTCAACATAAATAGCTGAATCAGTCATTTCGGCAACATTTTGTAAAAATTTTAAATAGTTAACACTCTCAGGAATAAAACCTCTACAGGTAATGCTTTCGCCAGTCATTGTGTCCTTCCAAGTCTTCCAACTGTCGTAATGGATTTGAGGATTAGTATAAGATTCTATTGAACTAAATTTTGCCCCAAAACTATTTGCAGTTAACGCTGTCCAAACTAAATCAGCAGGATTGTATTCGGCAGTATCAAAATGAACGCCACCTTTAGACTGTGTATCAGTTGACAAGTTAACCTGAGACAAAATATTCATTCTGTTTCTAAAACTTGCTATAACCTTATTGTTTTCGTAAGTGGCTCTAATTAATACACCACCACCCATACAAACATTATTGAAGCTATTTACGGTTTCCATATATCCGAATCTAACTTCTCCTGCTGCGTTTTTAAATAAAGTTCTTTCTTCAAGAATTTGATTCATAACTTTACTAGCATTTTCCAATGTGATGTTCCAGTCTTTTCCAACAACATCTTTATAGTTTCTAGTAATATTAGGATATCGAGTAACACGGTTACTATAATCTGAAAGATTAAATAAAAAGTCTAATGTCATATCTTTAGGATTTGTGCTTTCATTTTGGCTTTGAAAATAAGAATTTACATCATGTCCTATATTGCATCGTCTTATGCCGATTCCAAATCCATCTTCTCCAACAGCTGATTGGAAATCAACACCGTCCATAGTTATTGCTGTTACTGGATTATTAAGACCTATATCGCCAACAGCACTTGTAAAATCGACTCCATCTGGAGCTAGGCTTGTACCAATACAAGCTATCCAACTTTGCCACCACCAACTATTTTTTGAAATTCTACGTTTCGCTGGTGTTACATAAAAGTGATATGCTTGTCTATGATGTGATAAATTATAACTGCCGAGTGCCATAGGTTAATGATACCCTATGAATTAGAATGTTGTAATTTCCCAAGGTAATGTTGGAGCAGTACCCGAGCTTAATACTATTGTTATTGAATAGCCTTTGTTGGTGTGCATTGGTGGTTGGAAATACATTGGCTCTAAAGTTTGAGTTCCTTCAAATGCGTCATTTGTAACAACCTTTAATCCACTTGCAACAATTGTACAGTTTGCAATATCTATTCCAATTTTTGTATCTGCTGACATTGGAGTAAGGTCAATTAACGCTGAATAGATACCAACAGTATCACTAGAATATATAAGTGTGCTTCCTGATAATGCTGTTGCTCCTGTTTTGACTACTGTTTGTGCCATACTATTTCTCTCCTAATAATTCAGTATTCCATATTTCTTGTAATTGTTCAATCGTCTCAGCTTCATTTATTGCTTCTTGATTTGGAAAGCCTCTCAAGGAATCTTTAATAGCTACGATAGCTGTTACCCTATTGGTGTCATCAGCTTCCATAGCTTGAAACCAAGCAGCGTCTAACTCTGTCCATTTAGATGACCTAGCAAACCTTATCTTCCTTCTCCACACTTCTCTAGCTAATTCCATATCGTAGGATATTGTCCAAGTGTTTTCATCAACTACCCAAGCATCTCTAAATTCAGCATTGTCTGGTAAAGCTGAACTATCCATAATGCTATAGGGTTTTCCATCTGGTACATCTTTTTTGGCAATTTCTTCAACTGTTAAACCACAGTTGCCTGCTGGGTGTGTTACTGCAACTACACCATTGTCTTGTTTCCATATAATTACATCACTCATCTATCTCTCCACCTTCTTCAACCCATTTTAAAACTTGGTTATAGTGTTTGTTGCCTATTTCCATAGGTACTGCTGATATTACACCATTCGTATAAATTACAATTAATTCATCTATTTTTTCGCCTGTCATGCCATCATATTGATATGCTACTTCTTGTATATCGTTCATAATTCTGCCTCTGCTATCCAACCATAATAATATCCATAAGTGTGAGCAAATGCAGTTGATTTCATAGCAAATAAATATCCATAATTTTGTAAATGCTGTGCTACAACTCCAGTTATTATTGCTCCACTATGTATCGTGTAAACTGCTCCACTTGTTCCATTTTGGTCATATAGGGTTACTGTTGGTGTTACTCTTTTACGAGTATTATATCTGTTTCCACCACAATTATTTGTTGCTGCTCCCATAGTTGTTCCACCTACACCTACTTTAACTTGTTGTCCTGCATATTGTCCAACTATGCCCCATTCCATAGAAGTTTCATAATATCTTTCACAATCACTTTGAGTTTCACTAATTGGTTTCCTGTCAAAAGCTACTGCCGAAGTAGTTGGAGTTAATTGTACATCAGTAATATATAAATCATCATCTGCGTCTGTATCTGTTACATCACTCCAAATAAATACTGCTACATTGTTTGTGCTTGCTGTATCAATATCTATATTTTCTATTTTGTATTCTGCCCATGATGTTGTTACATTTAGATTTGCTGGTGTATTCTCATAAGTCCACGAAGTTGCCAGAGTAGGATTTGTGTCCTCTGCTCCCCATGCACTTACTATATCGGAAGTAGGACTATCTGCTGTACCTGCCCAAGATACTATTGCTGCTTTTACATTGTCTAATTTTCCACTTCCAGCAACCTTTGCATAGAAACTTAAACTTGCTTTGCCACCAATTAATTCATGGCAATTTGTTGCTTCTATAATTTGAACAATTCCAAATTTTTTATCTACTGTTTCAACTTCTAATTCACAATCCCAAAAGCTACCACCCTCAACACCAGTTGAATCTCTTTTAACATCTACAATGTCATTTCCATCACTTAATAAAATCCATCTATCCATAACATATGTATCATCATTATTGGTAACTGGTGTACTAGCTGCTGTTATATTTGTTCCTCTTTGCCATATAACCATGTCGCCATTTATTAAAGCATTACTTGCTCCACCAACTGTTGCACTATCTCCTAATGCAACTGAATTTCCATTAAGAGTAATAGCAGAATTTGCTAACTTAGCATTTGTTACTGCTCCAGTTTGTATATCATCAGTTCCAATATTTTTTACACTATCTGCAACTGCCATATCTTACTCCT
>CAYFGZ010000100.1:0-12779 GCA_964342575.1 uncultured Nisaea sp.
CACGTTCTTTTTTGCTGGGGCCAAAGATAAAAAGGTGCAAAGTTTTACGGGTGATAGTTTGGCGGCAACAATCGAAACTGGCGAATTTAGCGTTGCGGCAGGGAAGCGAAGTTTAATAAATAATGTGCTTCCTTATGTTGCAACAAAATCGGAACAAGAACCAACGATCTCCGCGTCCATAGGATCACGGTCAAGGCAGAACGATCAACCAACGTTTTCATCGTCATCAACAATAACAACTGAAGGATATTGTCCGACGCGGGCATCGGGTGCGTTTCACCGGGTACGATTATCGGTGACGGGTGATTTTGACGTTGCGCAGGGCGTTGACGTTGATATTCAACAAGTCGGATTCCGATGACAACAACAAACTTTAGAGCGTTATCGCCGTTTGCAAATTCACGCGAAACTAGCGAGGTCGTCAACAACATCCTAGCTGGTAAAATGAACGCTACAGGTACGGTGACCTTGACGAACAGTGCGACGACAACAAGCGTAACCGACTATCGTGTTAGTGGTGATAGCGTAATTTTATTTATGCCAACATCTTCTGATGGAGCATCAGAATTGGCAGCGGGTACAATGTATGTCAGCGCAAGAACGAAACAGGCGTTTACCATCACCCACGCGAACGCGACGACAACGCGGAGTTTTGCATACGTCGTCGTTGGCTAATCCAATAGCTAAAAATTTAAGAACACCGAAATTTCGGATGCGCGTCATTCGATCTAGGAAGAAATACGACAGAGCCAAAATGAAGGATTTGATGGAATGAATTTTCTAGGCGATTTGTTTGGCAGCAAACCAGAAGTTACGAGCGTTGCCACAACGACAAGCGGCCCGCCCGCGTATGCGGAGCCCTATTTAAAAGACGCTTTTAAATGGGCGCAAGACTTATATAAGACGCCGCGTGAATACTACCCAGGTCAAAGCTGGGTTGATTTCTCACCCGCCACGGCGGCGGCTTTAGATCGGGGCGAGGCGAGAGCAATGGCGGGGAGCCCTTTGGTTAGTGGGGCGCAACATTTTGTGAACACGGCGATGGGCGGCGGGTTTACCAACCCGGCGACTGAATTGCTCATGCAGAGTGCGCAAGGTGATTTTCTATCGGGCAGTAATCCTTATTTAGCGGCGGCAATGCAACCCGCCATTGACCAAATTCAAGGTCAATTTTCTCTTGGTGGCCGATTAGGCAGCGGTGCAAATATGAGCGCGATGACAAGCGCGTTGGCTCCTGTGTACGCGCAAAATTATGCGACAGAGCGTTCTAATCAATTAGCCGCTCAAAATGCTATAGCAAATCTGGGACAACTTGATTTCCAAAATCGGATGAGCGCGGCGGGGATGGCTCCAACGTTGGCAGCCGAAGATTATACAGACATAGGAAGGTTGATCGGATTCGGAACTGCGCGGGAAGAAAAGACGGCAGAGAAACTGGCCGACGCAATGTCGCGCTGGAACTTTTTGGAAAATGAAGAAATGGAAAGGCTCAACAATTACCTTGCTGCCGTTAAGGGTGGCACGATGGGTAGTACAACCAGCCAGCCTATTTATAGCGATCCTACCTCAAGCGCCATCGGAAATCTGTCAGGGCTTGCCGGGGCGGCGTACTTGGCGAGTAAAGTTTTTGGAGGCCTATGATGCTTGGTAATTTAAAACCGCTTTTAGCTTCTGGTGCGATCACTCCCGCTGACCAAAAAGATGCGGCAATTATGGGTTTGCTAAGTTTGGGGGCTCAATACGGTCAACGCGGCCAGCCTCGTTTAACTCCAGCCGCGCCGCCTATTGATGTCGGGAAAGCGATGGGCGTCTACCAGAATGCTCTGCAAGGCGCAATAAAGCGAGGCCAATTTGCCAAGGCATTGAAAGCGGAGACTGCTTTGAAAACGGCTCTCGCAAACCCTCAAATGTTGGGCGGGATACCAAAGTCAATGCAACCGTTTATAAGAACTGTCGGTCAACATAACCCGGCGGCAGCATTAAGTATGGTTGGCCCGGTCTTGGCGGCTCAAGCTAAAGATCGAACGCCTACCAGTTTGCGGGAAATACAAACGATCTCAAACACATTGCAAACACTTTCCCCGACTGATCCAAGGCGTCCCGTGTTAAAAGCAAGGTTAAATAAGATTACAACAAACACGCCGATGTTTATGCATGCGCCTAAAGATTATTTTGGCGAAATGGGTCTTAAAGTATGGGAAAAGGCAAGTGATGAAGCGGCCACAGCGGCAAGTAAAATGTTCACTCTTAATGAAATGGCATCATTATTAAGAACGGGAGTGCCAACAGGTAGTGTTCAGAAAATGGCTCTGCCGTTTAGGAAAATATTAGCTGACTTTGGGGTTGGCGATAAAAACATAGCTGTGCAAGAGGCCATAACGTCAGTTGGGGATGAGTTGGCACTTGGCAAGCATGGCCCCGGCATGGGGCCGATGACTGATCCTGATTTTAGAATCTATCAGGGTATTATGCCTGGAATGAAAAACACACCAGCGGGCAACGCTCTAATTATGCAGCGTATAAAGCGTGAATATCTTGGCAAACAAATGTATGCCAAGGTTTTAAGAGAACAAATTCAGGAGAAGGGCTTCCAAAACGTAGATGCTGGGGATGCTTGGCGGGAAGTAGCGCGACGCCTTGACGCTGATCCTGATATTGGCCCTATGATTCCAAAATTTAAAACAGAATCCGACTTTAGGAAAGTTCAAAGCAAGTACGCGGGCATGGTTGTTATGATTGGCAATAATCCGTTGTATGTGAAGCCAAAACAATGAGTGAAGATTTAGAGCTAATCCCTGTTGGAAAAGCTCCTTCTAAGTCAACAGGTGCGACAGGGAACCTTGAATTACAGCCGTTAAAATACACACCGCCTGAAATAATTGACGCCCCCGCCAATTTGCCTGAGATAACGGCACAAAAAACTGTGCCTTGGTATGATCGGCTTGGTACTGATTTTAAATTAATGGCGACTAGTGAGCCGTGGGAAAAAGCGAGAATAATTGCAAGTTCATTTCCTGATCGGGTTGAACTTTTCCAAGATACGAAAACGAAAGAACCGATAATTTCTTTAGACGGCAAACAATTCGTCGTAAATAAAGAAGGGTTGTCGGCACAAGATTTGAATGATTTTGTTGCTGAGACAGGATCATATCTAATTCCAAGTATTCTTTCTGGTGGAGCGGGATTTCTTGCGCGGTTAGGTCTTGGTGCATTGACCTATGGCACGGCTGAAGCTGGGCGTGAATTAGCGACAACGGCGTTTGGCGGTAAAGCACCACATGAGAGCCCTATTGATGTTCAAGATGTGGGGGCGGTTTCGGCTATTGGTGCAACTACTGAAGCAGTATTGCCGCCTGTATTAAAGCTTGGTAAGCGCGGGCTCCAAAAAATATGGTCTGGTGTAACACAATCGCAAAGCCCGCAACGACTTCAAGCAATAGTAGCCGCTGCCGCGTCTGGGGATGAGAATGCTTTACAAAAAGTTTTACAAGCGAATAGGTCAGGTGGCGGGAATATCCCATTAACACGCGGGCAACAAACGGGGAGCCGTGCAGACCTAGAAACTGAAGCTATGATGCGCGAAGGCTCTGGATCATATGGCGTACGTGCTACCGATGTAATGCGTGGGTTCGATGAGAATCAAATGGTGGCAATCGAACGTGAGGCGCAAAAATTACAAGAAAGAGTCGGGCGTGGATCGGGATTTGCACCTGATACTCCTTATAATATTGGAACACAAATTCAAGATGATCTTATTAAGGCAGAAGCAATAGAGGGTTCTTCTGCCGCTGCCGCAATGACAGCAAAGCGTCAGGCAATTAGAGAAAATCCCGCGTTTATTACAGGCGGCACGTTATTAAAGGGGATTGAAAGTATATTAGCAATTCCTGGCGAACGTGGTTTACGTACCGAAATGCTTAATATGATGCCTCATGCAAAACAAGTTATGGGGCGATTGCGCCGTACACGTAAGAATTTAAAAGAAGGTCGTATGAGCCGTGCCGATTATGCGGTTGTTGATGATTTTCGTCGTTCGCTTCAAACACGGATTAATAGTTTGAAGGGGCCAGATTCGGGTGAGGAACAAGCTTTATTAATTGAAATGAAATCCCGTCTTGATCTGTCTATTGATGATGCAATCACCAAGGGGCTTATTCACGGCGATCCAAACACGCTTGCGATTGTGAAGCAAGGCAACAAAGCATGGGCTGAATACCAAAGAAAGTTTTTCCCACGTCCGAAAGATCGGTTTGGGGCTCCTGATCTTGCGGGGAAAAAATTAGGGCAAATATTAGGTGGTGAGTCTCCTGAAAACGTAGTTAGTTTTTTTGTAAATGTTACAAAAGCGGGGCCAAAGAAAGAAACTGTTGAGTTATTCAAACGGGTTCAAAATATATTTGGAAAAGATAGTGAGCAAATCGCATTGATAAAAGATGCGGCAATTTATCGAATGTTCACAAACGCAAATATGAAAGGGAAGGCCGATGTAACCCGCACTGCCATCGTAAAAAATTATTTCGATTTTTTTGAAAAAAATAAATCTCTCGCAAACGTTATGTTTACAGCGAGAGAGCGTGAGGCAGTAAGAAAATTCGTAGGGCAAGTTGCTAGGACTATCCCTGCCGAAACAAAAATGAACCCGTCTGGATCAGGTCATTTAATAGCACGGCTATTTCGTGATTTAGGATCAGGCGGTTTACTTGCAAGAATTACCGCAATGGGCAAGGGACTCCCGATTGTGGGTGATGCTGGTGGTGCAGGGTACGCTAAAACTCTTGCGTATGCCAATCGCCTTACCAGTGCGCCGCTTGGCGCAACCGTTACAGCGGCAACGGATAAAGACCGTAATAGTTTCGCGCAAGATCGGGTCCGTAAAGCTGTAAGCGCGGTTAATTCACTTCTACCTTAATTTGAAACAAGAGGTAAAAAATGGCTTCTATATACGATTTCAGTACTACGCCAGCAAGCAATGCCAGTGTAGGTAGCATTAACTGGGCAGAATCGATGGCCCCATCACAGGTAAATGATTCTAGTCGTGCTGAGATGGCAGAGGTTGCAAAGTGGCGCGACCTTCTGGGTGGCGCTAAAATTTCCAGCGGCACAAATACGATCACCCTAACGTCAGGGCTCTCACTAAGCGCGTATGCGCAAGGTATGATGTTCGCGTTTGAAGCTGGCGGTACTAACACGGGCGCGGCGACATTAAATGTCGATTCAGTCGGTGCTAAAGACATCAAGAAATTTCACGATGTTGCGCTTGCTAGTGGCGACATTGAAGCGGCTGGGATTTATCTAGTCGCTTATGAGGCGACGGCTGATAATTTCCAGCTTATTAGTCCCGTCAGCAACGCGCCGGGAGATGCGTTTCTTTCTGTGGCTCAATTATGGACGGCACAACAACGGCCCCTCACGGCAGCATTGACATATAACGCGACACAAACGTGGGATTGCAGCGCGGCCCAGGATGCGACGCTAACGCTCACGGGAAACGTTACAACCTTTTCCGCGCCTACTAATCAAGTCGCCGGGTCGTACTACACGTTACGGCTTAACTTGGGATCGACGCCTTATACGGTAAGCGCGTGGAACGCGGTCTTTAAATGGCCCGCTGCAACGGCCCCGACGCTTTCGACGGGAGCAAACGCAATCGATGTATTCGTCTTTCGATCAGACGGTACGAACATGGAAAACATAGGTCAAAGTCAGGCGGTGGCATGATGTACGCACTTTTAACTCAAAAAGACGGCAGTTTCGACGTTCCTGTAAGATGGGAGGGAACTAATGTTCTCGCACCAGAACTGAAAGAATTTACCAACGTCACCTTTTCTAAAGCAGTAGTGAAAAACGGACACTTGCCGCATTTTGGAATATTCCCTTTGAACGTGATTAACCCGCCAGCCGGGAAAAGAGCTAAAGGCGATCCTGTCGATACCTTCAATGGCACAACTGTATCGAGAGAAGCAGCGGTTGAAGATGACCCAGGTTATGACGCTTCTGGAGAGCTTACCGATGAGCAAAAAGCGTTTGAAGCAGAGATTCTTAGCGCGACTAAAAGTAGGAAAATTGTTGACGTGAAAGCTGAAGCGCAGAAACGTATTTTGGCTATTTTGCCTGATTGGAAACAGCGCAATTTTGCTTTTCTTTACAAACAAGTGAGTGATGGCACTGCATCTGATGCACAGAAAGCCGAAATGGATGCAGCCGTAGCACTTTGGGAAAAAATAGACGCGGTGCGTTCCAAATCGGATGAGATCGAAGCTGCTATAGCGTCAATGGATAAAGACGCCGTGAATTTGTTTATCATTTCTGATGATGCTAATTGGAGCTAATTAATGTTTATCGTTCCTAGTGGGATACCAAGCGGAGCTAGTGGCTACCAGCCAAAAGGGGCAGTATGGTTAGATGATTCAGATTATTTAAACTGGACACCTAGTTCAACAGAAACCTCTACCACAATGCATACTCTTTCTTTTTGGGTAAAGTTTACCGAAACCCCACCGGGCAGTTCAGGAGTGCTAGCAGGGGCGGGTAATAATGAAGATAACCATGATCGTATTATTCAATCGTCATCGGGAACTATAACTATAAGTTTAGTTTCTGGTGGTAGTACAGCTGGTCAAATAGAAACGGATGACAAATTCCAAGACCCTACAAGCTGGTATCATTTTGTGCTTAATCGTAATACAAGCGTTTCGCCGTATACGTGGACGTTTTGGGTAAATGGAGTGGAGTATACGAATTGGCAAAGCTACTCTAGTAGCCCTTCTACAACTGAATCGGCATTTGGACAAAATGGAGAAGCCCAGGTATGGGGTCAACGTGCTTATGGTGGGCAACAATGGCAAGGATATTTATCCGAATGTATATTATTAGATGGTTCAGCTAGACCTGCCTCTGATTTTGGGGAATTTGATGATAATAATGGTGGAGTATGGGTTCCAAAAAACCCCACTGATTCTGTAACATCCTATAAAGGTGCTAATGGATATTGGTTGGATTTTGCTGATGACACTGATATTGGTAATGATGTTAGCGGAAACAATAACGATTTCACAGTTAATAGTATGTCTGCTGCTAACTGGACCTATGACCGTCCAGTGAATGATGGAACGGATACAGGTAACCAATGCACCTTTAATCCTATTTTTGCTAATGATGCTACTAATAATCCACCCACATTCAGCAATGGAAACTTAACTGCTACAAGTTCTTCTGGTGCTAAAACGGCTGTAACCACTATTCCTATTCCCACTACAGGCAAGTGGAGTTGTAAGGTTACTAAAGGAGCTTTAAGCGGTAGTTATGATTGGTTCAATCTGATGGTAAGTAAAGCTTCAAACTTTCCACAAAATAGCAGTAGTCCTCATCAGGGTTCAGACACATTAGCTTTAGTATACTCTAGTGCAGGTGGTACTGTTAAAATTTGGGAAGAAGGAACAGAAGAAGTTAGCATTACATCTTGGGGCACAGGAACAGGAAATGTTGAAGCTTTAGTTGACAGAGATGCCAACACAATTAAGTGGTATATGAATGGGTCAAGAATCCAAGATGGAGGCAGTGATTACACCACAAGTATTCCTTCAGATTTACAGGGAGAGGATTGTTATTTTACTTTTTATGTCGAACAAGCAGACATATCTATTACGATGAATTATACTGCTTCTGACACAGACTATAGTGTAGCATTGGCAACTCAAAATCTTCCAGAGCCTTCTATTACAGACCCCGGTGCATATTTCGGGACACTGTTGTGGCGTGGCAATGGTGCGGATGACACGACCGTTAGAGATGGTGAAACAATCGATGGTGAAGCTGTAACGGGTGCTCTGAAAGATGCGTCTGGAACTAGATGGACTCCCGACCTAGCGTTAATAAAAAATCGAACTACAGACTCTACAAGTTGGGTTTTTACCAATTCTGTAAGAGGCGTGACGAATAATATATCTACTGACACAAATGCAGTGGAAGATACAGCGACACGAACAACAGAATTTCTAGCTGGTGGAATTGAGGTAGGGGCGTCAAATTGGACGAATAAAGATGATAGTCAGCATGTGGGGTTTTTTTGGCAAATTGGAGGTGCGCCAACCACAGATAACATTTCAGATAGTGGCTCTCCCGGTCAAACACCTACTAGCGGTAGCGTTTATATAGATGGTTCGGCTAGCACCGCTGCACTTGAGAGCGCAGGAACGTATCCTGTGCGGATGTCTGTTAATACAAAGACTAAAATGAGTTTACTTACCTATAAAGCTGGCTCTGCAACAACCATTCCGCATGGGTTGGGCGTAAAACCAAATTGCATTTTTATTAAAAATCTTAGCTCTGCAAAAAACTGGCGAGTAGGCTTTTTTGATTATGATGGACCAGCAATCACCAATGACAATTTTGGATTTTTGGACGCAGATTCATCCGCATTTAATACTAGCGGTAATACAGATCATCTTGCATCTGGCAATGTAAACACATTTTCAATAGATGGTGATAACGGCGTTAGCGGAAACGCAAGTTGGACGCACCTAGCGTGGGTTATGAGTAGTGTGGAAGGATTTTCAAAAATAGGGACATATATGGGCAACGGCTCTACAGATGGGCCTTTCGTTTACACGGGCCATAAAAGTGCATGGCTAATGATAAAGTGCGAGTCAACGACTGAGGATTGGAAAATATCTAATAGTGCTATGAGTCCGTACAACCCGATTCTAACGAATGGCAATTTAAATGCGAATAGGGATGCTGCACAGGACACGCCGTCAAATCCTATAGATTATTGCTCTACAGGTTTTAAGCTAAGAATGGATAACAATCCGTGGAACCAAGACGGTAAAGTTTTCACTTTTATCTCATTCGCAGAAAGTCCATTTGCATCTAATAATAGAGCCCGGTGAGCTACATAAAAGTTGGCTCAATTTATTATCCCCCCTCTCAAAAAAAACAAGCTGAAGAAGCTTTTCGCTGGAAGCATAAAGCTTGGCTAACTGAACTGAGAAAAAAGCGCAATGGAACCTATCACAGCAACCGCCGTTGTGGCGGGGTTTCAGCTTGCAAAGTCGGCAATTAAGGCAGCGCGGGATGCGCTCGACACTGCCGAAGATGTTAAGACAATAGGTCACGTCCTCGACAATGTTTTCCGGGCGCACGGGGAAGCGAACAGAGAATTTTCGCAAAGCGAGAAAAAAGAATTAAAGCCGCCAACTAAACTGCAAAAATTCTTAGGTAAAGACGGCGAGGATGCATCCGACGAGGATTCTTTAGGGTCGATTGTTGAATCACGATTGGCAAAACAGGCGTATGAGCGTCAGTTAATGAAACTCCGTTTTGCAGTTGATCGAAAGTTAGGAACTGGTGTTTTTGATTCTTGCGTCAACGAATATAACCGACGTCAAAAAGCCAAAGCGGCGGCAGAAGTTTTGGCTAAAGAAAATGCACTCAAACAAGCAAAGAAAGACAGAGAACGATTTCATTATCTTCTGATGGAAGCACTGAAACTTGCAACTGTTCTTGTTGTTGTCGTTGTGGTCGGCGGGTTTCTTATTTTCGCTGCGCAAAAAGGTGGGAGCCTCTGACGAATGATTGAGTCTGGCGATAGCAAAATCTTACTTCAGATCGGCGGGCTTGCGGCGGCTATCGCTACAGCATGGGGCGTGACAAAAGCAACGATAAAAGGAATTTTAGAACAGCAACAAAAAGACAGTGCCGAATTAGCCAGCCTGAATTCACGCATGGATGCCGTTGAAGCGACTGAAGCCGTGCAAAACAAACAACTGTCAACCCATGCAGAAATTTCAAGCGTTTCAAATCTCGACAAACGGTCACGGTTTGAAGCGGCTACAGAAAGTCGTTTGCGAAATCTTGAGAAATTAGCCGACGCTAATTTGAAACTCCATAATGGTGAACACCCAAAAACAGGATAAAATAATGCGCGAACATTTTATTGAAGCGGTAGTAAAAACCGCCCCGGCAGCGTCACCAGGGTTAGCGACGATTGCTCTAAGTTGGGGCGGCGTTATCGAAACCGGGCTATCTATCGTGCTTCTGACTCTGTCCATCGGGTTTTTAATCTACAGGTGGCGCGTTGCCGTCCAGCGTGATCGAAATGATGGTTAATGGTTTTTGGATTGGGTTCGTCGCGTTAATAGTCGCATTATATTTTTTGGCGGGCTGCACGGGTGAACCAATCAAGGTTGAAGAAAAGCCCGCACCTGTAGCGACAATTTCCGAAGCTAAGCCCGCGTGTGGTGGTAAGCCTCTAGCGCACCTTGACACGCTGCATCGTGTTCTAATTAGAGCTAACCCATCGTCAATGACATTTGTCGATCTAAAAACTGAAATGAGTGAACAGTTTATTGCAGCGTTCAATTCTTCACCGCCGACATCAAATGTTGATAAAGATTCAATCGTTCGACTCTATCAACGTCCCGACGCTCTGAATATTTTTATCGCCATAGCGACGAAAAAAGGTTGCGTTGTCACGGCGCAAGAAATGCCCCGGCCACAAGTTATCATGTGGATGCAAGGCCGTCCGACACCATTGTTGAAACAACGTTCACCAGAGCATGCGCCGAAAGAAAATCCGACTAAAACCTAGATGGTTTTGGCGTACAAGAGCGATGCGCTGGGTTGCTAGTAAAGTCGGCAAGCTTGACGCGTATCTGTGGCGCAAATGCTGGGGTCATTAAACGCCGTTCTTAAAGGTCGCGTTGGCGAACATGCCGTTGCTAGTTTTTTGTTTTCACAAGGCTGGCATACGACTTTAGTTGATGCGGAAGGGTACGACCTTTTGGCGACCTTTGGCCGAAGGATTCTGAGAATTCAAGTAAAGACGGCGACGGCTCCTGTAATCGGAAAACGTGAGAGAGCTCCAGGCTGGTATCGATGGACCGTTGGAATGGGTGGAACAAAACGCCTGGGCAATCCATCTGAACATTATGAAATTTTAGCCCTCTATGCACATGGCAAAAACGCAATCACGTTTGTTGCAGCAAGCACCATCAATAAAAAAACGTATAGAATTCATCCTGATACATTGACCGCCGAAACGAGTAAAAAGACTTGGTTGGCGGCACTTGAGGTTTTGCAATGAATAAACAACTTTCGTCTCATGTTTACGCTGATAAACCAAAAGTTGAATTTGGAAAAACCGGGAATATTACGCGGCCATTCTACATAATCACACAAACCGAATCTTCTAAGGAAAGCATAACGCTCACAGAAGATGAAGCGCGTCATCTGATCGGGGTTGGCTGGGCAATGAAAAAATGATTATTTCTTTAGTGTCGAGCGTTCTGGGTATTGCGGGGGGATTAATACCTGACATCTTTAAAGAGATCAAAGACAGCCGGGAGCATACGCGTGAAAAAGAACGGCTGCATCTTGAAGCGGATTTGCAGTTAAAACTTTTAGCACATAAGACCGACGCACGGTTGGCAGAGGTTGACGCCAACGTTGTCGTCGAAGAAATGCGGGCATTTGGAAAACAAATGCAAGGCATCTATTCGATGCAGAAGCAGACGAATATCAAATTTGTCGATGGCTTCAATGCAATCTTGCGGCCCCTCACCGCTTTTCTGATTATGCTAATGTTTTTTGGTATCGCCGTGACCTTTTCCATCGGCGTGATTAACGACCTTGGAACAAGCAATCTGCAAACCGTTAGTCAGGTTTTGTGGGGCTCCATGATTGGCGATAGTATCCAAGCCGTATTGGGTTATCTATTCGGTTACCGCACAACGAAAGGCCGCATCGGTCAAATCAGAGCCCAACTAAAATGACAAAGCCTATCTGCCAAGAGGCGGTGGATTTGGTGAAACGATTTGAGGGTTTCAGTAGTACGGTTTATCTATGTCCAGCATTTAAATTTACGCGGGGATATGGCTTTATACGACTGAGCGATGGAAGCCGCGTAAAAAAAGATACGCCGCCCATATCTAAGGAAGAAGCTGAAGAACAGCTTGCAGAAGAATTGTCGGTTTTTGCGCGTGGCGTAGATCGACTTGTAAAGGTTCCCATCAACGAACAGCAACGCGGTAGTCTTACATCGTTCGCCTTCAATCTTGGTTTAGGATCACTCAAATCCTCTACATTGCTACGCCGGGTTAATGATCCTGACGATTGGGATGACGTGCCAAATCAGTTTTTACGCTGGGTTTATGCGGGCGGCAAACGGCTTAGAGGGTTGGAGCTACGTCGAGCGGCAGAGGCCGATTTATGGTTGTCATAGCCTAAAATCGCAAAAATCGACCCTCTAGGATGCCCACACACGCGCAAGTCGATACCCCGCTGGTAGGTAAGACCCTAGAAAAATAGTGACGCTGTAGGAGCGAAAAATCGATGGGCAATCTTTCAGGCCTTGTTTTTATTGAACATTTTAAAGGTGAATTGCTATGCCAGAAGTACGAACAAAATCAGGAAAAGTTAAACACTATCCCTACACCAAAAAAGGAAAGGCAGCGGCAAGAGCCGCCCGCCGTAGAGCTAATGCTAGAAAAAAACGAAAGTGAACGCTGTGTAAATTGCGGCTGCACCAAACCGAAAGTCTGGGTTCATGGTCACTATCAGTGCGCTGACTGTAAATGCGTCACAGATGGCGACTGTTGCCAGGGTGAAAGCGAATCGGAAAAATGACCGTCAGGTTTTCTTGTAAATTGTGGATTTGCGTTTACAAAAAGTTTACAACCCTTTAAAGCCTTTCATATCCTATGAAAGCATGTTATATCCCTTGGTGACCCACTAAGTGATTGGCATGATTATAAGTTATTGATTTATATGAAAGAATTTTT
>CAYFGZ010000101.1:0-12771 GCA_964342575.1 uncultured Nisaea sp.
CTCCGGTTCGACCTCCTCAATCGGAATGACGCTATGACAAAGGTTATTTTTGCGGCTATGAACCATTTAACCAATGCTATGGTGGTTGAAGATACAGCGTGCATATTATCGTGGTTGGATGGTCAAGCAGAAGCTAAAAGTGGGGCTGTAGGTTGTGTGGGGCATTGCATGAGTGGAAGGTATATTACAACTGTTTCAGCAAAATTTCCTTCTAGAATAAAGGCGGCGGGATCTCTGTATGGGGTGGGCATCATTACGGAAGCAGAAGATTCACCACATTTACTGCTCAACGATATAACGGCAGAACTGTACTACGCCTTTGCACAAATTGATGAACACGTGCCGGATCATGTTGTTCCTGAACTAAAAGAAGCCTTGAGCCGAGCGTCTGTTAAACATACGGTGGAATTGTTTGAAGGTACGCAACATGGTTTTTGTTTCCCTGAAAGGCATGCATATTCTCCAGAAGCGGCGGAAGCCACCTGGGCTAGGTTGTTCGATATGTGGGAACGACAACTGAAATAAATTGATTAACTGATTGGTTGGCTAGAGTTGTCTGATACGGTTGACTTTCGATCTGATTTTGTCGCGAGACCAACACCGGAGATGGTTGAAGCGATGTTTAATGCAGCCTCAAGACCATCAGGATTTGGCTTACGTGAAAACACGTTAGTGGCTGAACTAGAAGAATTAGCAGCACAAAAAACCGGCAAGGAAGATTCCCTATTTGTGCCCACTTGTATGATGGCAAATCAGATAGCCATTGCTCTGAGATGTAACTCGGGAGAAATATTTGTAACGGAGAGAGAATCTCATGTTATGACTTCGGAAATGAATGCAGCCACTCGGTTGACTGGGGCAGTCCCAATGGAGATTTCTGCCAAGAATGGAGTATTTGAATTAGATGAATTAAGGCAACGTCTCATTTCACTAGGACAATCAAAAAATAGTTTAAAGATGATTCTCATTGAGAACTCCCACGTCCGATCTGGCGGGCGGGTTATCCCAGTAGAGCATATGAAAATACTAGGTGAGTTGGCGCAGCAACATGGTGTGCCAATTCATCTCGACGGTGCTAGAGTATTTAATGCGGCAAGCTCTATAGGGTGCGAAGTTACTGAAATCACATGTTTAGCTGAGACAGTCGCCTTTAACTTGAACAAGGGGCTTGGCGCTCCATTGGGCGCAATTCTAGCCGGCCCAAGGTCGCTGATCGAGCAGGCCGTAGAGTTACGTCAGTTATTTGGCGGGGGCTGGAGGCCAGCAGGTATACCAGCCGCCGCGGGAATAGTTGCCCTAAACACCATGGTGGTAAGATTGGATGCAGATAAAAAGAATGCCCAGAGGTTGGCTATGGGAATTTCTAAGTTGGAAGGTATAGTAGCTAACAAAGACAATACTGAGACAAATATTGTTCTAGCACGTCCAATTATAATGAGCCCAGAAAAGCTAACTGACTTACTTGCGAACCAGGGAATCTTTGTCCTGCCGTTTGGCAGAAATGTTCGTTTTGTGACACATCATGAGATAGATACAGACGCCGTAGATAGAACGTTATCTCTGCTTCAAAACATTTTGCATGGAGGGAAAAAGTGACTTACAGAATAGGTGTGGATATCGGTGGCACCTTTACCGATTTTGCTTTGGTGGATGATAGAACAGGCAATTTGTTTGTGCATAAACAGTTAACCACCCCAGAGGATCCTTCTCTGAGTGTATTGACGGGGTTATCTTCCATACTGATGGAAAATAAAGTCCCCATATCGGAGATTTCCACAATTGCGCACGGAACTACACTCGTAACAAACGCTGTTGTAGAGAGAAGAGGAGCTGCAACTGGGATGCTAGTAACATCTGGATTTCAAGACATTCTTGATATTGCCATGGAGAGACGCTTCGACTTATTCGATTTGCGCCTACAATTTGCGGAACCAGTTGTATCAAGGAAATTAAGAAGAGAAATAAAAGAGAGGAAGCTGTTTGACGGAACTACTGAGCAAACTGTTGATCAAGCCGAAATAGAGACGGCTGTCGAAAGTTTGGTCAGTGAACACGGTATCCAGGCATTAGCAATATGTTTTTTGCATTCCTACATCGATGACAATCACGAGCAGCAAGCTAAGGAAGTTGTTCTTCGGAAGTTTCCTGAACTTAGAGTTACCACCTCTTCCGAAGTGTTACCCTTTATGAGAGAATATGAGCGGTGGACGACGACGACTATAAATGCCTACGTCCAACCTTTGACCGATCTGTATCTGGGAAATCTTGAATCGGGATTGAAAGATTTGGGATTCGCAGGCCGCTTGTTAATTATGACGTCTTCGGGTGGAATGGTAACTACCGATATTGCGCGTCAATTTCCGGTACGATTAATAGAGTCTGGGCCAGCCGCTGGCGCTTTAATGGCAGCATTTTTGGGGGAAAGGCTTGCCGAACCAAATTTATTATCGTTCGATATGGGGGGCACCACTGCCAAAGGCGCTCTAATACGTGATGGTAGGCCTCTTCGTAGATATGAGTTTGAAGTGGCGCGGGAATATGACTTTAAGCAAGGAAGCGGGTTGCCGTTACGGATCCCCGTAATTGATATGATAGAGATTGGTGCAGGCGGAGGCTCTATCGCCGCGGTTAATCAAAGTCGATTATTGGCAGTTGGTCCCAAAAGTGCTGGGGCTAACCCAGGACCCGCATGTTATAGTCAAGATGGGAAAGACCCTACACTTACTGACGCAAACCTTACTCTTGGTTATTTGGTCGCAGATACTTTCTTAGGTGGGCGTATGACTTTAGATGTGGCAAAGGGAAAAGATGCCATTAAATCTTTGATTGCAGATCAGTTGGATATTGATACTGCTCGAGCGGCTTGGGGCATGCATGAAGTGATAAACGAGGATGTCGCACGGGCATTTAGAGTACATGCCTCCGAAGTTGGATTTGACTATCGCGATTGTGCAATGATTGCTTTTGGTGGGTCTGGACCGGCTCATGCGATGCGTGTTGCCAGAAAACTAAGGATACCAAAGGTAATTCTTCCAGTTGGGGCTGGCGTTATGTCGGCGATTGGATTACTGACGACGCCTATTTCATATGCGTCATTGCGGTCCGCTAGAGCTCCATTAAATCAACTTCAACAGTCAGATTTGGAAGCAGGCTTTTCTTCATTAGAAACCCAAGCACGAGATTTACTTGCAAAATCTGGTGTGCCCGAAGACTTAATTAAAATAGAGCGCCGTCTAGATATGCGATTCGTAGGGCAGGGGCATGAAGTTGAGGTGTCGTTGCCTGACAACTTACCCGAGACCGATATAGAAGATCTATTTTTGAAAACTTATGAAGAAGTGTTTGGGTCGGCCCCATTGGATGCGGAGATAGAAATAATTAATTGGAAAATTGAAGCTAGTGGCCCCCGCCCTGATTTTGCAGATCAATACAATCCCTTCAAAGGTGGGGAGGAAGAAAACGTGGAGCTTCGGAGAATCGAAATTTACGATACTGATATAAATTCTTATCGACAAAGTCCCGTGATAAACCGGTACTCCTTAAAAGAGGGTGAGGTTGTTTGCGGCCCAGCGTTAATTCAAGAAAATGAAGCAACAACGGTGCTGGGTGTCGATGATAAAGTAAGAGTTGATAAATGGGGAAATCTCGTAGCGGAAATCGGATTTTTGGGAGATTCGAAATGAAAAAATTTGATCCTATAAGCCTCAAAATCTTGTGGGATAGATTGGTGGCTATATCCGATGAACTTGTACTTTCTTTGGTACGAACTTCTTTTTCTATGAACGTGAGAGAAGGTTATGATCTTTCCTGTATGTTATTTGACTCAAAAGCACGCCTACTTACGCAGGGTAGTTATTCTGTGCCATCCTTTACGGGAACTGCGCCACATACCATTGCTCATATGCTGAGAGAGTTTCCCCCTGAAACACTGAAGTCCGGCGACGTTATCATGACAAATGATCCTTGGATGGGAACTGGACATCTATTCGACATAAATGTTATGCGGCCGGTATTTAAAGGGTCGAGGTTGGTTGGTTTTACGATGAGTGTGACACATTTACCCGACATTGGTGGTAGAGGGATGTCATCCGATTGTACGGAAGTTTATCATGAAGGCTTGCGACTGCCAGTCTGCAAACTACGGGAAGATGGAATCCTAAACGAACTGCTTATAGACGTTATCCGCACAAATGTTCGAGTACCTGAGCAGACGATAGGTGATCTGATGGCTAATGTCGCGTGCAACGAAGTTGGGGGGCGGGCGCTGTTGGAGTTTATGGACGAGTATGGATTGGATGAAATAGAGAGCCTGGCCGACGCGATAAATCTGCACTCCGAGATGGCAATGCGCGAAAAGCTGGGCGAGATATCTGACGGTACTTATGAAAATAAAATACAAATAGAAGGGCCTGGCCATCCTATTTGCCTATCAACATCAGTATCCATAAGGGGTGGAGAAGTAGATATTGACTTTGAAGGAACGGATGGTCCGGTTCGTGCATCTATAAATGTTCCGTTTTGTTACACAAATGCGCAGTCTTTGTATGTAATTAAGTGCCTGACTATCCCAGGGCTTCCAAATAATGAAGGTTCAATGAGGTCCGTTAATGTTAGAGCACCTGATAATTGTATTCTGAATGCGCAACCACCGTGGCCGACTGGTGGGCGGCATTCAGTTGGACATTTTGTAGTGCCGTTACTTATGGGGGCACTTGCCCCTGCTTTGCCCGAGAAAGTTCAGGCCGACGCAGCGATGATGAATGTATTCAGCGTCCAGGGCCGGCACAGAAATGGAGAGGAAATATCGTCTTTATTTTTTCTTGCCGGTGGACTTGGTGCGATGCACGGATTAGATGGTCGGGCTGTGACGCCAGCACCGTCAAATATGACCGTTGTTCCAACGGAAATATGGGAAAATAGGACATCAATGACTATAGAGAAACGCGCGATACTTGAAAATACGGGAGGCGCTGGAAAATGGCGAGGAGGACCAGGACAGGAAGTTATCTTCAGAAATGATACTCAAAATCTACTAGAGTTTGCTTTGATGGGCCAACGAACGGAATTTGCAGCAAAGGGTCTGGTTGGTGGAGAAGATGGAAGCCTTCGAACGTATTTGGTAAATGGGATCGAGGTGGATCCTAAAGCTCGGGTAGTACTTATGCCTGGTGATCGAATTACTATGAGGGAGGCTGGAGGCGGTGGTTATGGAGATCAACGGGAACGAGAACCAGACGCTTTAGAAAAAGATCGAGAAATGGGGTACGTAAAGTGATGGCTTCAGCTAGTTGATGCGTACTTAAAAGCAGATGCCGGCAGGGTTAGCGGATTTTTACTTCTTTTTTTTGCAGCTAGAGCTATCTATAGCTAGGTGTTCAATGATGATGGCTCAAAGCCACTGGCTCGATCATCTGCTCCTGTTTCAGCTAACTCGCTGGCTGGGTCTCCGCTAATTCGGGTAGCTTGTAAAACCCTGGGTTGAGTGAAATCATATGGCCGAGCACGATGCAGTATGCACCTGTTGTCCCAGATTACTAGGTCCCCAGGAGTCCAGCTATGTAGATAGATTCTAGGTGGCTGACATGCCGTTTCTAGCAGGCTGTCAAGAAAACTTAACGCCTCGTTATCATCCATGCCAGGGATTTTGTATGCATGGCGGCCGATACAAAGAGCTTTTCTACCTGTGACAGGGTGCTCTTTGACCAATGGACGTAGTGGGGCTCCCTTTGTATGGTAACCGTAACCGGTGCCCGTCTTGACCTCATATCCCATTTTCGACTGGCTTTGATAGAGAGAGTGATAGGCGGATAGATTGGCTATCCTACTTTTCAATCCGTCATCCAGCGCTTCGTAGCCAGCCCTCATGTCGGCAAACTCGGTTTCCCCACCCTCGGCCGGCACGATTTTGGCTGATAAAACACCAGCTTTGGCAGCTAGCGGCATATAGGTACTGTCCATATGCCAGCCTTCATTGCCACGAAGAGTTTTGAAACGATGTTCGTCTCCTTTATCATTGTCTTTAAGTATCGTTCCGTCTTCCTTCTGATTGCTAATGG
This sequence comes from uncultured Nisaea sp., assembly GCA_964342575.1. GTDB lineage: Bacteria > Pseudomonadota > Alphaproteobacteria > Thalassobaculales > Thalassobaculaceae. The sequence goes on from CAYFGZ010000101.1 coordinate 6,057, forward strand.
GGACTGCTTTTCCACCATTAGCCCCCCGGAGCAGTTCAATCTCGCCAAAATGGTTTGAAAAAGACACTTGCGACTCTGGATCTAAAAATTGGTTTGGAAACACCAAGGCAGCATATTTTTCAAAAGCGGCATCTACAAAAGCCCAACTTTCAGCATCCATCTCGGCTAAGTTGATATTAGTGATGACCGCGCCTAGGGTAGCATCAATTGGTTCTAGTGCAGGGCTCATTGTATTACTCCCTTATAACGTTTTTTTAAATTTAATAAGTAAGAATACACTGTGGCACATAATATCGCCAGACATGAAATCAAAAGGCAAGAACTTGATTTAAAATTAAAAAGCCCGCAGCAGATGCCATTTGTCTATTTTTCCATATTGGTTGCAATACTCCGCTTTACATTGTTTTCATTTCGGTAGTGGTTCGCCCAAAAATCGAAATGCTTACAATATTTCAAAATATTCCTTATGTTCCCAATCAGTTACTTCAGACATAAATCGTTTTATTTCATGACGTTTAATTGTTAGAAGGTAGTCTATGAACTCGTCACCCAGCACTCTTCTATACATCTCGCTTGAATCCAGTTCTTGGACAGCTTCCATAATATTCTGAGGTAGAGCTGGTGCTTCTGCACAGTAAGGGGTGTCGGCTAGTGGGGGGGCATCAAGATCTCTCTTTATACCATCTAGACCACTAAGAATTTGGGACATCAAGTAAAAATATGGGTTTGCCCCGGGCTCACCAACCCGGTTTTCTATTCGTGAATTTTCATCGTATTCTCGTCCCAAAACTCTTATCATTGCACCACGGTTGTCGCGTGCCCAGAGTATTCGATCTGGAGCTAACGATTCAGGTTTGTATCGCTTATAACCATTTATGGTTGGAGTGGTGAATATACACGACGAAGAGGCATTTTCTAGAAGGCCTGCAACAAACCGCTGGCCAACTTCGGATATAACACATTCTCCATCTTCCGGACTGAATGCATTCTTGTCAGTTTTTCTGTCAAGTAGGGATTGGTGCAAGTGCCATCCGCTTGCGAAAACATTTTTTAATCCGGGGCGACACATAAAACTGGCATGATAACCATGTCGGCGGCATATTTGTTTGGCAGCTGCTCTAAATAGAATCATCAAATCGGCGCTGTTTAATCCTGGCAGTGGCGAGAAAGTAAACTCGACTTGGCTGGGCCCGAACTCAGCCTCCACAGTGCGCAATGGCAGATCCATTTCAAGAATATTTTTTCTAATAAGATCGACTACAGGTTCCAGTTCGTCCAATCTTATCTCAGAAAGATACTGAAAGCCGTGCGCGAGTGGGGCGACATCCGGTGGCGTTCCTGGCATACCTAATTCTTCGAAACCAAGATTCGGATCCTTTAATCTGAATAAATGAAATTCTATTTCGATACCCGAAAGATAATCGAAGCCAGCTTCACTCAGTAGATTGAGGGCTTTTGAGCATAACCCTCTGCTGGAAAATGGAATTTGTTCTCCATTCGGGAAATAAACATCTGATAACAGCCAGCCTGTTTTTTCTGCCCAAGGTAGTACCTTAAAGGTATTAGGATCTGGCACCATGATCATATCGCCAGCCCCAGTAAAGTGATCTTCTTTCAGTCCTGCTCCAGATGACCAAATTGGAAAGACAGTCCTATTAGAGGTGTCTTTCAAAAGTAAGGTTGACGTCATCGAACAACCAGCCGAGAAAACGCTTGCCAATTCGCTCACTGTAATTGTCTTACCTCGCAGGATCCCATGCTGATCCGCAAACGATATCCTAACGGATTCCAAATTCAGCCTCTCAGCCTCACTCAGGATACAGTCTCCCAATTCGGTTTGTTGTGAGTTCCACAAACCGTGTTTTTTAACGAATTGTTGTAGCCCGGTGCTTCCACTAAGGGAACTCATTGTAATCTCCGTAATTGCTCAAACTATATTTGAATTCGCCCAGGATGATTTTTTTCGCCTTTCGATGTCCGCTTCCTTCCATGCATCTTCCCAATCATCCATAGAAGCAATTACATCTATCGCAATAGGCAATTTATGGGATGGAGGAAAAGTATTTCCCGTTTCATCCTTGTTGTGGTTGCGGATGGCTCTGATGAGACTTTTTCGGTACGCTAGAATAGCTGCATCACTTGTCCCAAGCGTTTCCTGTGTTCTATCTTGTATTACACCTTGAGACTCGACCGCCCATTGATCGTGGACGTTGATGTCGTATCCCATACCCGTATAAGTTTCATTCTTTTGTTCCTTAGCATTAAAGCCATAGTTATTCGCTTTTCCGGTTTTAGGAATATAATCCGGCATTTCATATAGTTCTAGGCGTTGTTTCCGCATAATAGCTTGATCAACCGGCTCTCCAAAGCTAGTGAACATAGCGTACCAGTAACTCCGGAAGTCGTCGATGGGAACATGCCACTGAGTAAGGGTCATTTCACTGCTTAATGGAATATGAATTGCGTTCGGAAACACCTGATTAGTAACTCGCACGTGCATTCCTTGGTTATCTAAATTGCGAAGTGTTACGAGCCGATGACCGTAATCGGTTGCTTCAACTTTTATTTCTGGTCGATAGTAGTCTCTCATAAGTCGTGTCATCGGAATGTTATTAATATTGTCTCGAAACTGAAGCCCGTACTCCGTGTCTTCTTCGTCCTCCAAAAATCTATGGAGGAAGGAAGCATGTGCTGGATCAATGCCAACTTCTAGCAACTGTAGCCAGTTACATTCGACGAGTCCCTTGAAAGCAAAGGAATAGTTGCGGGGTGCGATTAAACAATCTAGATTTGGCAAATCCGGAGGAAATCCGGTTCCGAGATAACTAAAAATCACACCATTTTTTTCTCGCACAGGGTATGCCTTTTGTCTGATGCGTTTATACAGTTCGCTGTCTTTAGGCTCGGCTGGTTGTTCTATACACTGACCATTTATGTCGAATAACCATCCATGAAATGGACATCGCAAACCTCCATCTTCGAGCCTTCCATAGCAAAGGTCTGCTCCCCTGTGCGCACAATGCCTACCTATTAGACCTAATTCATTATTTTGGTTACTAAAGAGCACCAGTTTTTCACCGAACACTTCAACGGCGCGGACGGATCTCGTTTTGGGCAGTTCATCTGTCAATGCGATTGGTTGCCAATGTGATCTCAAAATACCGCCGGCTGGTGTTCCAGGACCGACACGTGTCATTAGCTCGTTCTGGGCGGAACTTGTCATAGGCGAGTTTACCTTTGATTTAGTGTGATGCTTATCATTATTGTAAGAAAAGCCAATGCACAACCCCGACCGCGATTTTATGATCGCTAGACTGCCAATTACTTTCATCTATTACGGGTGTACTTGGATATTAATAAGTTCCTTTCCAGTTAATAGTCTTGCCATGTTCTAACATTTGGCGGGAACCTTGTTTGCTGGGGTTAATTTACGTGGAACGCATTTACAGCATTTTTGGATAAAAATCGAATGAATATTTGGTGCTTGAGATCGATAACAGGGAACAATGTTTGTCAGAGAGACCGGCCGATCAAATGAACGGGAACAAGGTGGTGACGACCAGCTATAATTTCAGTAAAAAACTATTTCCACGCTCGCGTCGGTGTACTATAGAGCGTCAAAAGTTCTTCGGAGATTAAAATGACGTTATTCGAGCGGTACCTAACAGTCTGGGTTGCCTTTTGTATTATAGCAGGGATCGTTTTGGGCAAAGTGTTGCCAGAACTTTTTGTTCTACTGGCAAGATTGGAATATGAAAATGTCAACTTTCTAATAGCTGTACTGATTTGGGTGATGGTTTATCCCATGATGGTAGCCGTAGACTTTAAAAGTCTCCATAGGGTGGTAGAAGAGCCGAGAGGACTTATCATTACTATTGTTGTAAATTGGCTAGTAAAACCGTTTACAATGGCGGCGCTTGGCGTAGTATTTTTTAAGTGGATCTTTGCTGATTTGTTACCTGCCTCTGATGCCGATAGTTATATAGCGGGTCTTATTTTACTGGGAGCAGCACCATGTACGGCAATGGTATTCGTGTGGTCGCAACTGACTGATGGTGACCCAAATTATACACTAGTACAAGTAAGTGTGAACGACGTCATTATGGTTTTTGCTTATGCGCCAATCGTTGCCTTTTTGCTCGGTGTCACAGATATACCAATCCCCTGGGAGACTCTTTTACTTTCCGTTGGTTTATATGTTTTAGTCCCACTGATATGCGGTGTCATAACTAGGAATTATTTAATAAAGCGGAGTAGGGAAGTTGAAGTACTAGACCAGTTTAATTTAACTATAAAACCGTTTTCAATGTTAGCGTTGCTAGCAACGATTGTTCTTCTGTTTGGTTTTCAGGGCGAAAAAATAATAGCCCAACCGGCTCTAATAATTTTGATAGCAGTTCCGCTACTTATTCAGTCATATGGTGTCTTCGCAATAGCTTACTTTGTGACTTGGCGCTTGCGGGTGCCACATCGAGTGGCTGCTCCTTGTGCTATGATTGGTACGTCTAATTTTTTTGAATTAGCTGTAGCTGTGGCTATTAGTTTATTTGGGCTGCATTCGGGGGCAGCACTTGCAACTGTGGTTGGAGTTTTAGTTGAAGTTCCGGTAATGTTGTCACTAGTTGCTTTTGCCAATCGCACAAAAGCATGGTTTTTGCAGTCTTAGGTATACAGCAAAGGGCCCCAAAGTATCTAGATGTTAATAAATTTGTGTGGCAGAGAAACTTTCATAAAATTCTCCATGAGGTTAAATCAATTAAATGATTAAAAAGTGGGATACTGGAATTGTTGGGAACCGATCCAAAAAAGTTAAACTAAAGACAGCGCGTGGTCGATCTGTGTCATCCCAACGTTGGCTTAGTAGGCAGTTGAATGACCCTTATGTCAAGGAGGCGAAGCGATTAGGTTTGCGATCCCGTTCAGCCTTTAAGCTCATACAGCTAGATGAAAAATTCAATCTTCTTCGACCTGGTCAGAGGATCGTTGACTTGGGTGCAGCCCCGGGAGGGTGGACCCAAGTGGCAGCTCAGCAAATAAAAGATACTGAAAAAAACGGAAAAGTAATTGGATTTGATGTTTTGCCTATAGAACCAATTACGGGAGCCGAATTGGTGCAAGGGGACTTCATGGTTCAAAAGGACGTTGATACACTAAGTTCGCTCCTAGATGGAACTGCTGATTTAGTACTTAGCGATATGGCAGCTCCCACAACAGGGCATGCTTCGACCGACCACATTAGGACGGTGGCTCTTTGTGAGGCGGCTTATGAATTCGCCAGAGAAACTTTGTCCATGGACGGCGTCTTCGTTGCCAAAGTTTTTAAGGGCGGTAGCGAACAGGGTTTATTAGCTAGAATGAAAAGGGAGTTTAAGACTGTTCGTCATGTTAAACCTAAAGCCAGCCGCCCCGAGTCGCCAGAAACTTATGTTATTGCACAGGGTTATAAGGGTATATAGAAATTGGAATGCTGAAATATGTTGCTGGAAAGGCCTTTTATTGAGGTATTGCCGGTATCACTGTAAAAAGTAACTTGGATAATTTTATGGAAGCTGTATATTGCGGCGTCACTGCTGCTTGTGGAGGCTAGCATGCAAATACGAGACGCTTTGACTTTTGACGATGTTCTTTTGGAGCCAGCTCATTCGTCAATAATGCCGGGATCTGTTGATGTTTCTACCCGACTTACTAGTGAGATAACGCTTGGCATTCCCCTGCTTTCGGCTGCTATGGATACAGTCACAGAAAGTAGACTAGCAATAGCGATGGCGCAGCTTGGTGGATTGGGTGTGATACACAAAAATATGGAAATAGAACGCCAAGCAGCTGAAGTAAGGGCGGTGAAAAAATTTGAAGCTGGTATGGTGGTTAACCCAGTGACGATTTACCCAGATCAGACACTTGCCGAAGCCTTGTCGCTAATGGAGCAACACAGGATAAGCGGTATTCCTGTCGTTAGACGCCGTTCTTGCAGGCTAGCTGGTATAATAACAAACAGAGATGTACGGTTTGCAACTGACCAAAGTCAGCTAGTCGACGAGTTAATGACTAAGAAGGTGATTACTGTTTCGGAAAACGTTACACCAGCCGATGCTCGGAGATTACTGCATCAGCATCGGATTGAAAAATTGGTAGTAACTGATAAAGACCAAAAGTGTGTCGGCCTCATAACGGTTACGGATATAGAAAAGGCTCAGAACCATCCGGATGCTTGTAAGGATGGCCAAGGCCGACTGCGTTCTGCTGCAGCCACGGGAATAGGGGAAGAAGGTATTGAACGTGCCGCGGCCTTATTCGACGCTGAGGTTGACGTTATTGTAGTTGACACCGCTCACGGGCATTCAGAGAACGTTTTGCAGTCAGTATCAAAAATTAGAAAGCTTTCCAACTATACGCAAATAGTCGCAGGAAATGTGGCGACTGCCGATGGTGCAAAGGCTCTCTTGGATACAGGGGCTGACGCGATCAAGGTAGGAATAGGGCCAGGGTCAATTTGTACCACACGCATGGTTGCCGGAGTCGGTGTTCCCCAGCTGACCGCTATACTGGATACGGTAGAAGTCTGTAAAACGGGCAATATTCCAGTTATATCAGATGGCGGTATAAAGTATTCAGGGGATCTAGCTAAAGCCATAGCAGCTGGAGCGGACTGTGCTATGCTAGGATCTCTTTTTGCTGGAACTGACGAAAGTCCAGGGGAGGTGTTTTTACATCAAGG